>NZ_JAMBLN010000010.1:0-130553 GCF_023337025.1 Mediterranea sp. ET5
CGGAGAATTATTTACGGAGTGCGTCGTATTGAAAAGCTTTATTCCCGAGGTGAACGTGGAGAAGACCAACGACATTATGACAAAAGTATTGTACATGCAAGATGAATTCCTGCGTCGTGCCAACCACCCGGAACCCGGAAATGTCAAAGGCTATTACAAGAAACTGCGCGAAGACTTCAACAAGCAACTGCATGCCCTCATTGAAGAAATCGGCACCTTACACTAATGGCATGGTAACTGATGAAGAAAGCCATCTACAGCTTTATTTATCATAAACTCTTGGGATGGAAGCATAAGGTTTCCATCCCCGATTATGATAAGTACATCATTTGCGCCGCTCCGCATACATCCAATTGGGACCTGCTCATTGGCAAACTTTTCTACGGAGCCATCGGACGAAAGACATTCTTCATGATGAAAAAAGAATGGTTTTTCGAACCGCTAGGGTCATTCTTTCGCTTTATCGGAGGGATTCCCGTCAACCGGAGCAAGAAGAACTCCCTGGTAGACCAAATGGCAGAAGAAGCCACTTCACGCAAGACATTCCATCTGGCTATCACACCCGAAGGTACCCGCTCAGCCAACGGAGACTGGAAGAAAGGATTCTACTACATCGCATTCAAGGCACAAATCCCCATCCTGCTCGCAGGTATTGATTACCGGACTAAATGTATCACCATCGAAAAGGAAGTGTTCCCCTCCGGTAATATCGAGGAGGACATGCGCACCATCAAAACCTATTTCAAGAGATTCCAAGGCAAACATCCTGAGAACTTTACTATTGGAGATATTTAATCACTCGCAATGAAACACATCGGCATCCTCCTTATGCTCGCAGCTTGTAGCTTCGGCACGGGCGTCCATGCCCAAGGATTGGAACGGACCGTCGAAGAACGGCTCAAGGACTTTTTCTCAAACTACTCTACTTCACAAGCTCATATTGGGAAGAGCAGCCTGAAGTCTTTCCGGCTGGACAATCAGAAACGAACCCTATCCATCTACTCCAATGCCAACTTCGGCTATCAACCCTTTACCGAAGAGAACGTCAAGGGCATCTATCGTTCCGTCAAGCAGTCGCTGCCCGGACCTGTCAACTACTATGATATCAAGATTTATGCCGACGGACGTCCCATCGAGGAACTTGTTCCTAATGCGTTACGCCGTCGGAGTGACCGGGACAAGAGCCGTCTGTGGGAAGACATCCGCTACGAGGGTGCCCCATGGGTGCACAATGCATCGCGTCCGTTTGACATCGGACGGGGACTGACAAACTGCCACATCGCTTTATGGCAAAGTCACGGGAAGTATTTCAAGAACGACAAGAACGAATGGAGCTGGCAACGCCCCCGCCTGTTCTGTACCACGGAAGATCTGTTCACCCAGTCGTTCGTCGTCCCTTATCTGATGCCGATGCTCGAAAACGCAGGGGCTGTCGTATTCACACCACGTGAACGTGACTGGCAGAAACGGGAAGTGATTGTCGATAATGACACCGACTCGCCAGGCTCCATCTACTATGAAGATACCAACCGTCGAAGCCGGTGGAAGAAAGGCATGGGAACGGGATTTGCCCAACTGAAACAGGTTTATCTGGACGGGGAAAATCCGTTCAATGACGGCAGCGTCCGTATCGCACCCACCACACAACGGAAAAAGGCACAGACCTTTGCCGAATGGATTCCGAACATCCCGGAAACAGGACGCTATGCAGTCTATGTGTCTTACCGCACACAACCGGAAAGCGTCACTGATGCCAAATACCTGGTATTCCATAAAGGTGGAGTCACTGAGTTTACCGTCAACCAACAAATGGGAGGTGGCACCTGGGTCTACCTGGGCACCTTCGAGTTTGACAAAGGAAACAACGACTACGGCATGGTCGTACTGAGTAACGAGAGCCGTGAACAGGGAGTCGTCTGCGCTGATGCCGTACGTTTCGGCGGAGGCATGGGCAATATCGCCCGGGGGAACAGCTCTTCTGCTGCCCGTGTGAGCGGCCTGCCCCGTTACCTGGAGGGAGCACGCTATCAGGCGCAATGGAGCGGTATGCCCTATCAGGTCTACGGCGGAAGAAAAGGCAGCAATGATTATCCGGATGACATCAACACGCGCTCCAACATGCTCAACTATCTCTCAGGGGGTTCTGTCTACAATCCCGGACAGCAAGGACTGAAAGTGCCTTTTGAACTCAGTCTCGCCTTACACAGCGATGCCGGATTCTCTGAAGAAAATGAGTTCATCGGCTCACTGGGCATCTACACCACGGACTTCAATGAGGGCAGACTGGCAGCGGGATTGTCCCGCTATGCTTCGCGTGATTTGGCAGATATGGTCTTGTCCGGCTTGAAACGTGACATCAGCAGCACATTCAATATTGATTGGGCACGGCGCTCGATGTGGAACCGCAACTACAGCGAAACGCGACTCCCCTCCGTACCTTCGATGATTCTGGAGATGCTTTCCCACCAGAACTTTGCAGACATGAAGCTGGGGCACGATCCGCGTTTCAAATTTACGGTGGCACGCTCGGTCTATAAATCCATATTGAAATACGAAGCCGTCATGCACGACCGGGATTATGAAGTGCAACCACTGCCGGTAGACCATTTTGCCATCCGCTTCACCGTGAAGAAAAACACGGTACAGCTGACCTGGTCCCCGGTGGACGACCCTCTCGAACCGAGTGCATCCCCTCGGGAATACGTGGTCTACACACGCATCGGCTATGGAGGATTTGATAACGGAGAAATCGTACGCGGGACCTCATTCACCAAGAAGCTGGAACCAGGACTGGTATACAGTTTCAAAGTGACGGCTGTGAACCGTGGCGGAGAAAGCTTCCCGTCCGAAATCCTATCCGCCTATCAGGCACAACGCAGCCGGGGGACAGTCCTCATCGTGAATGGCTTCGACCGGCTGAGCGGACCAGCCACGGTCGAAACGACCAACCTGCAAGGCTTTGACCTCCGCACTGACCCGGGAGTGCCTTATCTCTACAGCCCTGCCTTCTGTGGCAACCAACTCTGCTTTGACAAGGACGGCATCGGCAAGGAGACGGCTGACGGACTGGGGTACAGCGACAGTAACCTGGAAGGTAAACTGATTGCCGGAAACACCTTTGACTATCCTTTTATTCATGGTAAAGCCATCCAGGCTGCCGGACGCTATTCGTTTGTATCATGCAGCGATGAGGCTGTCGAAGACGGACGGGTCCGGTTGACGGATTATCACATGGTAGACTTGATTCTTGGCGTGGAGCTGTCTCCGTTCTCACCTGCCCTGAAACGTGCCCTCAGCCACTACTGTCAGAACGGAGGACGTCTGTTCGTCAGTGGGTCCCACCTGGACAAGGAGACAGACCGGGCGTTTACCAATCTGCTGAAATACATTCCGGTGGATAACCTGCTTCATTCCCAGGAGTCTGAAGTCTTCGGTACGGGCATCCGCTTCCGGCTTCCCCGCACAGCCAACGAACAGACCTATGCAGTCCCCTCGCCTGCCTGCATCACTCCCCTCTCTCCTGCCATCCAAAGCTTCATCTATCCCGGGAGCAATCAGGGGGCAGGCATTGCCTATCGTGGGACAGACTACCGCACGTTCATCCTGGGATTTCCTTTCGAAAGCATTCCGGATGAAGGAAGCCGTGCCCACATCATGTCCGGCATCCTGCATTACTTTGAGGACTGATTCTCGTCCGCACATACGCTGAGAACTCAATAAGCACGGGTGACGCAGATTGTTTCCGCACACCATCGGCAGCCTGCAGGAGATTACCTTTTCCCCATCACGCATCATCAGCAAACTGCTGTAGTACAAACACACGCATGCCGGTCTGCCCGCAGCTTCTACGGACAGACCGGCATGAAATGAAAGAAGTATCACTTATCCACAGTGGAAGAAACGACGTACCAGGGCCAGCATCTGATTGCTGTCCTTGCTGACGGTCTCATGCAACCGCGTGTCATCAAAGGCACGGAGGGTACGGATGATGCCGTCAATCATGCGCGGGCTGAACACACCTGCCTCCTCATAGACTTCCCGCTGGCGTTCCAGGCAGGCAGCCGAGTCGACACAACATACGGGCAACTGCTCCAGGGCAGCAAGCTTGGCTGCATTTTCAGCCTTGTGGATGTCCACATTCACATACTTGTCAGCCGCAATCCGCAGCGCCTCCTCCTTCGGCATCTCCAGACCATGGCGGCAAGCGACACACAGACCTGCCATCAGCTGGTACACATCCGCCGAACTGTCAGGAGAACGCATCTCGACAGTCTGCTTCTGAGTCGTGTCATAGTGTGCGGGAGTCTCCAAGGGATTGGCCAAGGCACTCATGTCCTTGTCAGCCGTCCATCCCAAGGGTACACGGACGAGCACGGAGCGGTTGCGGTCTCCCCAGCAGACGTTCGTCGGCGCTTCCTGGTGGGGCACCAGACGGAAGTAGGATGTCGGATTCTTGTTACCGAAGGCGGTAATCGACGGTGCCAGCACCATCATGCCGGCAATGGCACGACGGGCTTCCTCTGACAGTTCTCCGTTGTGGAGCATGCAGTTGCGCCCCTCCTTCATCATACGCATGTGAATATGCAAGCCCGAACCGGCTTTCCCGACCGTAATCTTCGGGGCAAAAGTCACATTCAGTTCATGACGCCACGCCAGGTTGCGGATGACCCACTTGGCAAGCATCAGCTGGTCAGCTGCCGACTCCACCGGGTTCGGCAGGAACTCGATTTCATTCTGCTCATAGACCTTGCCGTCCAGTGTGAAGTTGCCCACTTCGGAGTGCCCGTACTTGATTTGTCCTCCCGTCTGGGCAATGTAGGTCATGCACTGTTTGCGGAACTCGTTGAACTTGGCGTATGGAGCCGACTCATGGTAACCACGCTGGTCGGTAGCCGGGAACATGCCGTCGTCCTCGGCAATGACGTAGTATTCCAGTTCACCCATTGCCTCGAATGTCATCCCGGTGGATGCTGTGAAAGCCTGTGCGGCACGGTGCAGCGTCTGTTCAGGAGAACAGTCCAACGGCTCTCCTTCCTTATTGAAATAAGAACAAAGCATGCAAAGGGTCGGAATCTCGGCAAACGGGTCCATGAATGCCGTGCGGAAACGGGGAATGACATACAAGTCGCTGTTGCCGGCTTCGATAAATGAGGGGAAGAGGCTGGAACCGTCCACCCGTTCGCCACTCGTCAGGATAGCCTCCAGGTAAGCCCGGTTATTAATCATGAAGTTCAGCGTCTTCATGCGCCCGTCCTCGGCAGGATACATGAAGTTCACCATACGGATGCCCTTTTCTTCAATATAGGTCAGAATGTCTGCCTTTGTGAATTCGGCGGCAGGTTTCTGCAAGAATGCAACCAGCGGGTTGGCATTCATCTCAATCTCTTTGTTCATAACTCATGTGTTTTAAATGATATTATGGCAATACGACCGATTGCCGTGACAAATGTAATCATTAAACGAGTTCAAACAAGGGATTGAAGTGTTATTTTAATAACAAAATGTCAGAATTCAGCTAACGAAGCTCCCGCCACAGGTGGAGCAGCGCCGTCACGGGATGATGCCACAACATACGCGGTCCGGCATAACGCATCACGGCGCGCATCCTTTCCCGCTGGTCCGGCTTGTAGCAATGGATGCGGCACTGACGGCAACTTCCCTTCGATTCTCCAAACGGGCAGTGCGACAAACGGCTGTGTGCATAGGCCAGGAGTTCCTGACACGACGGACACAGTTCGGCATGGGCTTCCTTCCCCCGGCAGTAAAGGCGAATCATCCGTTCGACAATCTGCTTCTCATCTGCTATGCGTGAATACTGTTCCATAAAGAAAGCGTTACATTGAATCCCTGCAAAGATAGCAGTACTTCGTAAATATCATGCCATCCGTCCGATAGAAATGCAGGAACAGAAGCTGAAGGTCCCGGGATAAAGCCGACATGGGTACGGCATCGATGAGATACAAGCCGGGCTTATACAGACCAAAGTATTATACTTAGGTAGGCTAAGTATTATACTTAGGGTGCCTAAGTATTATACTTTGCTCCGTCTATCCGCCACTTATGCGACATCTCGGAAGCACCTGGACGGGATTAACCCCTCGTTTCCCCAAAGCGGAGCACCTACAGAAAGAGGGCATGTCAATCGGGGCCTCAAGCCCGCCTTTGACATACCCTCACTTTAGTCTCTTTAATGTTTATCTCCTACAAAAACATAGTGTGTAATTAGTCCCTTTAATAATATGTCTGTTTTTCCATAGGTGTGAATGGTTGTTTCTCTTTAAAGCCTCCCAGAGGGGTGAAATCAGGATGATTGTTTCTTTCGTCCTTGCACTTGCAAAGGTATTCGAAAGCTGTTAAAACACCCGACAAAGACTTCTCAAACCCTCCGAAAAGGGCATAAAAAGCACCCTAATACACCCTAAAATCACCCTAAAAACGCATTCATGCCCATATTTTCCCCGTCAGGGTGGAAAATATGAGCATGACAGATGCACTTAATTGAAATAGTAGAGGAAGGTGGCAATGCCCTCCAGGGCCTTCTTGGAGGCACCTTCGATCTCAATGGCGAATTTGATTTCCGCTTTTGCCACTCCGCGCAGGTTGGCCAGCGAGTGCAGGGTGGCGACCAGACGGAGGCGGTCTCCGGTCAGGACAGCCTGCCCGAACTTCATCTTATCGATACCATAGTTGATCATCATCTTCAGGTTGTTCACCTCAATAATCTGATTCCAGAAATAAGGCAACAGCGACAGGGTCAGATAACCGTGCGCGATGGTCGATTTGAAGGGGCTCTCCACCTTGGCACGTTCCGGGTCGACGTGAATCCACTGGTGGTCGAGCGTCGCATCAGCAAACTGATTGATGCGTTCCTGAGTGACTTGCAGGTAATCGGACTTACCAATCTCCTGTCCGAGCAGCTTTGCAAAGTCCTCATAAGAGTTGATAATTACTTTACTCATAACGGTCTTCTTATTTTAATGACTGATATTTAGCATCTGTCTGACAAGTGTCAGTATCGGACCATCCGCCGCGGATTCCCATGCCAGGAACATCCCAGGCAAAAGACTTCCTCCAGGTTGAATCCGTCCAGGGAGGCTTCCGGGTCCTTCGGGACAATCTGTCCGTTGTCGGTCACATACACAGGAAGGCGGTCGCCTTTCTCATTCTTCACATACACTGCCGCAACCTTACACTGCGGGCATACCAATTTACGCATAAAATCAATTGTTTAAAGTTTCGTATCGGCTCAGCCTGCCGACTGAGCGTGCACAGGTTTAGTTATTCATCACGACACCCCGACTCTTCAAACGGCGATAAATCACTATAAAAGTCGGGACAAGAAACAGGTCGGCAGCCATCCATGCCGTCGGGTCGCCGAAGCAGACGGCAATGTACCCGAAGGCAGGCACGGCAAGCACACTCACCAGAATACGGGCAATCATCTCCGACACTCCCGACAACATCGCCAGTGTAGTATACCCCACTCCCTGAATGCTGTATCGCAGGATGCACAGCAGTCCCAGCATGGGGAAGAAGGTCGCAGCAACATGCAGGAACAACTCGGTGTCCTTGATTATCTCGACTTCTGAGGCTGACACAAACATCAATGCCATGTACTTGGCACCGAACCACAGGATAACGAAGTTTGCCACAACGTAGACTCCCATCAGCAAAAAGCTCGATTTGATGCCGGACCAGATGCGTTCAGGCTTGCCTGCTCCGTAGTTCTGCCCGCAATAGGTTGCCATTGCCATGCCCAGGCTCTCCAACGGACAGAGGAAGAACATCTTGATACGCATGGCGGAAGTGAAGGCTGCCACGCAGGCTGTTCCCAATGCATTGTTGGCACTTTGCAACATGATGCTGCCAATGGCAGTGATGGAGAACTGCAATCCCATAGGAACTCCGATACCCAGCATGTTCAATGCCAACCGACGGTCAAACCGACGTTCGGAAGGTGTGGCTTGCAGAATCTCGAACTTCCGCATCATGTAGTGATAACACAGGAAAGCCGACAAGCCCTGGGAGACGACCGTGGCTATCGAAGCACCCGCCACTCCCCATCCCAACACCAGGATGCAGAAAAGGTCGAGCAGAATATTGAGGATGGTGGAAAACAACAGGAACCAGAACGGTGTCTTACTGTCTCCCAACGCACGGATGATGCAGGAAAACAGGTTGTAGAAGAACGTACAAGGCACACCGATAAAGGTAATGAGCAGGTACAGATACGCATCGTAGAAGATGTTTTCAGGAGTACGCATCGTACGCAGGATAAAGGCACAAAGCAGACTCGTCACAATGGCGATCAGGACCGACATGACCGTCGTCAGCTTCAAGCTCGCCCACACATACTTGCGCATCGTCGAATAGTCATGCGCCCCGAACTTCTGGGCAATCGGAATGCCGAAGCCTCCACAACAGCCGTTGCAGAACCCGAGAATCAGGAAGATGACCGAGCTGCTTGCCCCGACGGAAGCGAGGGCATTTATACCTAAGAACTTACCCACGATGGCAGCATCAACCAATGAATAGGTCTGCTGCAACAGGTTGCCTAATAACAGCGGAAGGGTGAAGTTCAAAATCAGAGGCAATGGAGCCCCTGACGTCATTTCTTTTGTGGATGCCATAGAGTCTTTGTCCTAAAAAATCGTGCAAAGATACACAAAAGGTCAAAGAGGTTGTCCCGAAGTGATTGTTAAAAAGTGCTTGTATCCTATAAAGCAAAGGTGCGCCGAACCAGCCTGTAAGCTATTCCCGGCACACCTCTTATGTCAGTCTTCTTCCGAATGTCAGAACGTGAATTTCTCCATCTTCATCTGACAGAGCTGTTCGATCTTCGGAACCAATGTCTTGAAATGCCCACTCGCCGAATGTGCCGCCAGAGCGGTTTCATCGGTCCATGTTTCGCAAATCAGCAAGACATCGGGACGTGTGGAACTTTCAAACAGGTCGTATGCCACACAACCTTTGTCTTTCAGGGAAGCTGCAACCAGCTCCTTTGCCACATTAATCACTTCGGCACGTTGTGCCTCTTTCACTTGGATAAAAACATTCAATCTAATCATAGTGTCATTATTTGGGTCAATCATATCAATAGTGTTCCATCGCACGCAGCGCCTCATCGTATTCGGTCGTGATTTCCTTCATGACTTCAGCCACGGTCTGTGACTGACGGAAGAGAGAGGCCACCTGCCCCAGCTCCAGTTCGCCATTCTCCAGGTCACCTTCGAAGATTCCCAGCTTCGCACGTCCGCGTCCCAACAGTTCACGCAGCTCGTCGGCAGAAGCTCCACGGGCCTCCGCCTCCTCCACAGCCTGCCGGAAACCGCCTTTCACCAGACGGGTCGGCGACAGCTTCTTCAGCAGCAACTTCGTATCTCCTTCTTCCAGGAAGAGTCCGTGTGCCTTGAAGCCCGGATGGGCGGAACTTTCCTCCGTCAGGGCAAACCGCGTGCCTATCTGCACACCTTCCGCCCCCAGAGCCATGGCTGCCAGCATCCCCCGTCCTGTCCCGATGCCGCCTGCGGCAATCAAAGGCAGGGAAGTGGCACGTCTGACTGCCGGGATGAGACAGAGGGTTGTCGTCTCCTCGCGTCCGTTGTGTCCTCCGGCTTCAAAACCTTCAGCCACCACGGCATCAACTCCCGCCTCTTCGCACTTGCGGGCAAACTTTGACGACGACACCACATGCACCACCGTCATGCCATGTTCTTTCAGGAAGGGAGTCCACAACTTGGGATTACCGGCGGAGGTAAAGACTATCTTCACCTCCTCCTCGACCAGCAGGTTCATGATTTCATCAATCTGAGGATACATCAGAGGCACATTCACCCCAAAGGGACGGTCGGTAGCTTTCCGGCATTTCTGTATATGCTCACGCAACGTGTCGGGATGCATCGAGCCTGCGCCCAGCAACCCCAGTCCACCCGCATTGCTCACAGCAGACGCCAGACGCCAGCCGCTGCACCACACCATACCACCCTGGATGATGGGATGCTCTACTTGAAACAAAGAAGTGATTCGGTTCATAAATGGATATTCGAGATTAGGTTAAAATTGTCATTGCTTGGGATAGCCCACGGGATTGTTCAGCAGTGGTATCTGATGGTCAGCCAGGTTCAGCAGCCGACGTACAGCCGGTTCGTCCATCGAAGCCCTCGGCACCGTGCACAGCCCCACGGAGGAGCAGAAGAGATTCACGTTCTCCGACACAATGCCGGCGTCCATGGCGGCCATCAGCTTCACACGCTCTCCGGTCATTTCAAAACGGGACAGGTCCGACACGAAGAGCAGAATCACCGGGAATGCCTTTACGAAGTCCTGTGTCCGTGCCGGAGAGGGAGGCCCGGCGAGCACTTCCCGATGGTCGCCCTCGACCACCGGCTGCAAAGCATGACGCTGCGGGAGGTACAGGAACACGCCTTCATCGGTGAACACATACACATCGATGTCCTGCTTGTTCAGTGCCGAAGGAGCCGTACGCCGTCCTTCCTCCGGACGGTTGATGCCATTGGCTGCCCATATCACATCCGACAAGTCACGAAGGCTGAGTTCCTCCGGCGAACATTCACGCACCGACACACGGTCGGAGAGAGCTTTCATCACTGCAGTTCCCCTGGTCTTGTCCGGTTCGGGAAGCTGTATTTCCTTCAAATCCTGTGCTTCGGCCAATGTCATGCAGCCCATTGCCACAGCAGCCATAATCAGTTTCTTCATAGGTCATTCGTCTTTATACGTCGACGAATATAGCAGATTCTTTCGATACAACACTGTTTAAGGTCGTTAAAACATTGCAGCCTGCTCCACTTTTATCCAATGTCCCGTAACCGGATGACGGAATTCCAGTTTCTCGGCATGCAAATAGAGCCTGTCGGCTGCATGTCCGTAGAGCGCATCCCCCACGATGGGAGCATCCAATCCCAGGGGATGGGCAGCATGTACCCGGAGCTGGTGCGTCCGCCCGGTCAAGGGGTAAAGAGCAATCCGGGTATGTCCTGCCGCATCTTGCCCCATCACCTCATAGCGGGTCACGGCAGGCTTGCCATATTCCTCACTTACCAGCTGACGCGGACGATTATCCGGGTCGGGACATAAAGGCAACCGGACGAAACCCGACTGCGGCGACACCTCTCCGTCCAGCAACGCCACATAACGTTTCTTCACGGCACGTGTCTCAAACTGAGCCTGCAAGGCTGCATGTACTTCCTTGGTCTTCGCCAACAGAAGCAGTCCGGATGTCGCCATGTCAAGCCGATGCACGACCAGCGGTCCTGTCGCTTGCGGACAATAACGGCGCATCCATTCCCAGACAGAGAGTTGCCCATCCTTCCCGGGGACGGACAACATGCCTGCCGGCTTATCGACGACCAGCAAATAATCATCTTCCCATACGACACGGACGCTCTCCCTGTATTGCGGAAGTGCCAAAGGATTCGGGTCGACCTCCAACCCCTCCAGCATGTGCTTCAGGATGGGCTCACACTTGGTACGGCAAGCAGGATAGTAATAACCGTGGCGTCGTAATTCATTCTTTGGAGAACCTCCCCACCAGAACTCAGCCATACAGACCGGATGAAGCTGATGGAGGTAGGCATACTGCAACAGCTTCGGCGCGGCACACTCTCCGGCTCCCGCCGGAGGGACCGAGCGTCCGGCTTCCTGGAAAATGGTACATAAATCTTTCGCTTCTCCCTTGGCGTTCAACATACGGAACTGACTGAACAGAGCCTGTTGCAATGCCGCCGACCGTCGGTGCCTCTCCTGTCTCCATGCCTCCAAACGGGCATCATACTGCTGCAATGCCTGTCGGCAAGCGGCTATCTTCTCCATCCAACGGCGTTCAAGTCGTTTATATTCCGCCTTCTGATGCTGGCTTTCGCGTACCAGCCTGCCCTGTTCTTCTTCGCTCAGGCTCCCCTGTCTACGCCGGAGGTTGCGGGCGACCTTTGCCTCTGCCAGCCGGGTCCGCTCTTTTTCCAATTCACACTTTGACTGCTGTTCAGCCTCATCCAAAGCCCATTGTGCTGTCCGGTAGGCTTCACTCGTCCGTAACGCTTCCACACGATGGTTGATGGCAGAGATACGACTCTCCTCTTCCCGGAAAAATCCATCCGGACGCAATAAATCATAGACCGGAGGAACAAAGTACGTGTGCATGTTCTTTCCGGCAAGAATCCCGGAGAAGGCAGCCAAAAAGCCAAGCTGTCCATCCGTATCCTTCACGACAAGGACTCCAAACATTTTCCCTTCCGATAACTCTTCAGCCCAGTCACCCCGGGTGGAAAGGTAGGCTTGCACTTGTTTCGCTGCCTGCACACATAGCGGATGGGGAACGTAATGGAAGGGATACGTAAAACGTGCCGGAAGAGGGATTGCCTGTACGTCTGACTCAAAATGATGTATATGGGACTGCATGATTCTATACCTTATATTATATATACGCTACATTGGAAGAAACCGTTTGGGCTTGCAAAGATAAGCAATGACGGGGAGGAAGAGAAACATGCGTTTGCTCAATTAGTTGAAATTTCCGGGAGAGATATTAGGCTATCTGAAAGTTTATACATACATTTGGATAATCTTCTAAAACACATTCAAATGAACATTGAACATTATCCCGAACGGAAACGCTTCCAGACAGTCGTGGACGGAATCACGGCTTATGTCACTTATACCATAGAGGCAGACGCCTTGGACATACGGCACACCATCGTCCCGATGGAAATCGAAGGACGGGGCATTGCCTCCGCTCTCGTACGTACCGCCTACGACTATGCACGCAGTCAGGGGTTCAAGCCTGTAGCGACCTGTTCGTATGCTGCCGTATGGCTTAAAAGGCATCCGGAATACGGAGGCACGGAGAGTAAGGACTTTGGCGGTACAGACAGCTGTGCCCTATAGGAATCACCATTTCATTCATTTCTAAACTGCTCTCCTTATGAAGTTGTGCCCTGTTTTCCTCCTTGCCTGTCTGCATGTGGCATTTGCCGGATGCAAACACACTCCTTCCGACACGACTCCCGTAGTGCCGGATACCCTTCGTGTAGACACAATCGCACCCCCTTCGGCTCCTAAACCGTTACTGACGGCTGGAGATATCGAAGTAAAAAAAGAACTGCTCTACGACAAGTATACCCTAGAGGATACCTACCCATACAAAGACACGACAAGGAGCTTTAAATGGGAAACAATCCGCGAGAAGCTGGCTATCGTGGAAAACATGCAGCGGGACACAACTGAAAAGTGGCTCGTCATGCAGAATTACAAGAATCGTAACCGGGAAGCTCCGGTTGTACGCAACTACCGGCGCAATTCATACGGCAGGGTTGCCGATACACTCGGTGTAGAACGCTACCAGTCGGTACCGCTCTATCTGCCTGGAGACACAGTGACACCTGAACGCTACGGGAAAGATGGCACGTTGGCTTACCACAGTGGGAAAGAGGGAAGCTTCATCCGCATCCGTCCCGTGGAAATCGAAGGCGAATGGCTTGTCCCCGAACGTTATCTGAAGCCACTGCCCGACAGTACACGGTTTCATCATGTCATCATCGTGGACCGGGGCGACCAGAACATAGCCACCCTGGAACGCATGGCGGAAGGACAATGGGAAGTGCGCAGCATGAATCCTTGTACAACCGGCAGAAGATTGCCGCCCTATGCCCAACCCACTCCATTGGGCATGTATCTGCTGCAGGAACAAAAACGCCGGATGGTCTATCTCAAAGACGGGTCGCCGGACAAAGGGGGCTTTGCTCCTTATGCCAGCCGTTTCACCAACGGTGCCTATATCCATGGAGTACCGGTCAATGTGCCCCGAACGAGCGAGATTGAATACAGCTACTCCCTGGGGACGACTCCCCGCTCCCACATGTGTGTACGCTGCGCCACATCCCATGCCGGATTTATCTACGGATGGGCCCCGGTCGGGCAATCGCTTGTCATTGTCATCGAATGAGGTTACACAGGTCATTTTTAACGTATTGCATGAGTTCTTATCAAAGAAAATGATTTATATTTGCGCCGAATTTAGCCCAAGAACTACATGCACAAGACAATCCTTATCCTCATCTCTCTCTTCATCCCGGCATTGTTTGTCCTGACAGGCAGTGCTTCCGTAGAACCCGCTCCTACTCTCCAGCCCACGGAGGACGCATCCATAGACAGCTGTGAGATGCTTTATGAGAAGCTCCATCTGGACAGTGTGGTCAGTCGGAGGGCTTTCCGGCAAGCCGTGGAGGGATACAAGAAGATTGAGCAACGGAGAAAGGATATACTTACCCTCATTGACTTCTCAAAACCTTCCACAGAGCAGCGGCTGTTTGTCATTGACATGAAAGCCAAACAAGTCCTTTTTGCCACAGTCGTGTCACATGGCAAGAACAGCGGAGGCAATTATGCGACTTCCTTTTCCAACGAAGAAGGGTCTCTGAAGAGCTCCTTGGGCTTTTACCTGACCGGAGAGACCTACAAGGGACGTAACGGATACTCCCTAATCCTGGACGGACTGGAGAAAGGCATCAATGACCGGGCTCGCCAACGTGCCATCGTGATGCATGGCGCCGCCTATTCCAATCCGTCAGTAATCCGTGCAAACGGACGTTTAGGGCGCAGCTTCGGCTGCCCGGCTGTTCCACAGGCTCTGTCGCGTCCCATCATCGACGCCATCAAGGGCGGCAGTGTACTCTATATTTATGCTCCAATCCCTGAGTATCTGGCACAAAGCAGCATCCTAACCCCTCGTCCTCATGCGTAAGCCCCGTCCCTGCTTACACGACGTCATCAGGTGGAGCATCCTCTTCCTGTTACTTGCGTTTATCTTCACTTGCCGGTTTCATGCGGCAACAGGCGAATGGTATGCCATCCATATTTATCCGGTTGTTTCACTCACATTGTCCCGGATTGCCTCCATCGTGCCTTTTTCACTTGAAGAGCTTTTGGTTGTCGGGGTACTCATCGGCAGCATCATCAGTGTCTTGCTGGCACGCCGACGGGGACGGAAGGTGCGCTTCATCCTCATCCGGCTGCTGGAAACGTCTGCCTGGCTCTACGTATGGTTCTACATCGGCTGGGGAGCAAACTACTTCCGTGCCTCCTTCTATGAACGCCTCCACGTAGAACCAGCCAACTACGAGGAACAAGCCTTCCGCTCGTTCCTGCAAACGTATACCGACAGCCTCAACGCCAGCTACATCCGCATAGACAGCCTCAATCCGATATCCACACAACGACTCATCCAGGCCCAATACCGGTCACTGCCTACGCACTACGGCTTACAGACTCCACAGGAATGGCAAATGCCCAAACGACTCTGTTTCAACAGGCTCTATTCCGGTGTCGGCGTACTGGGATTCATGGGGCCTTTCTTTTCCGAAATGCAGCTCAACGAGGACCTTCTCTCGTCGCAATACCCCTTCACCTATGCCCATGAACTGTCTCACCTGTTAGGCATCAGCAGTGAGGCCGAAGCCAACTATTGGGCTTTCCGCACCTGCATACAGACAGACAATCCTGCCATCCGCTACAATGGCTACATCGGACTGCTACCCTATGTCATCATAAATGCCCGTGCCACCTTACCTGCTGAAGATTATCGTCTTTGGGCTCTCACCATACGGCAAGAGGTTGTCCGCGAGATGGGGCAACGCAGCGACTATTGGAAAGAGCGCTACAGTCCCTTCATCGGCGCAATCCAAGATAAAGTGTATGATCTCTTTCTCAAAGGAAACCGGGTGTCGACCGGAAAGAAGAACTATGCAGAGGTCATCCAAATGGTGATGTCTGCCGGAGTATGAACAAAAATCACGGCTAATTCCTTCTTCCATAGAACAAATACCGTATCTTTGCGCATCACTATGTCCGACTAGACAGAAATAAATCGAGGGACACAGCAATGTGTTTGCCATGCCCCTCGTCATTCTATTCAGATAGCGTCCGTATTACTTGATAACGCCCAGCTCCTTGCCAACCTTAATGAAAGCAGCAACTGCCTTATCAAGGTGTGCACGCTCATGACCGGCAGACAACTGTACTCGGATACGTGCCTGTCCCTTCGGAACAACAGGATAGTAGAAGCCTGTCACATAAATGCCCTCTTCCTGCATGCGTGCGGCAAAGTCCTGTGACAACTTGGCATCATACAGCATCACTGCGCAGATGGCAGACTGAGTCGGCTTGATATCAAATCCGGCAGCCAGCATCTTGTCACGGAAATACGTTACGTTCTCCACCAGCTTGTCATGCAGAGCATTGCTTTCCTTCAACATCTTGAACATCTCCAGGCTGGCGCCCACGATGGCAGGAGCCACCGAATTGGAGAACAGATAAGGACGTGAACGCTGGCGCAACATGTCGATGATTTCCTTCCGGCCGGTCGTGAATCCACCCATGGCACCACCAAAGGCTTTGCCCAAAGTTCCGGTAAAGATATCCACACGGCCGTAGACACCAAACTGTTCTGCCACACCGTGTCCCGTCGGACCTACGACACCGGCGGAATGCGATTCGTCCACCATGACCAGCGCATCATACTTTTCAGCCAACTCGCAAATCTTGTCCATCGGGGCTACATTGCCATCCATTGAGAAGACACCATCGGTTGCAATGATGCGGTGACGTTGGGCCTGTGCCTCCTGAAGGCAGCGCTCCAGGTCTGCCATGTCCGCATTGGCATAGCGATAACGTTTGGCCTTGCAGAGTCGTACACCGTCAATGATGGAAGCATGATTGAGTGCATCAGAGATGATGGCATCCTCTTCGGTAAAGAGCGGTTCAAACAATCCACCGTTCGCATCAAAGCAGGCAGCATAGAGAATGGTATCTTCCGTTTTGAAATAATCGGAAATAGCAGCCTCCAATTGCTTGTGCAAATCTTGCGTTCCACAGATGAAACGGACCGAAGACATACCATATCCATGGGTATCCATTGCACGCTTGGCTGCCTCGATGAGACGCTTGTTGTCTGAGAGGCCAAGATAGTTGTTTGCACAGAAATTCAATACATCAGTTCCGGCATTGACTTTTATGTCGGCACGTTGGGGAGTCGTAATCACACGTTCATTCTTATACAATCCGGCTTCGCGGATGCTGTCCAATTCCTGAGTCAGGAATTCTTTCATTTTACCGTACATAGTCTTTTACTTGTTTATGTTGATACTGACAAAGTTCTACTTTTTTTTCGAACTTTCACTAAAAAACCTCCACTTTTTTTCACGCCATATACAAATATTGCCTTACCTTTGTTTCCAAAAGTAACTTAAAAACATCAACAGGTGATATGAAAAACGTATTGATTATCGGTTCTACCGGTCAGATAGGCTCAGAGCTGACCATGAAGCTCAGGAGCATCTATACCAATGGTAATATCGTAGCCGGTTACATCCCGGGAGCTGAACCCAAAGGCGAGCTGAAGGAGAGCGGACCTTCTGCCCTTGTAGACATCACCAATCCCCAACAGATTGCCGATGCCGTCGAGAAATACCAGATTGACACTATTTACAACCTAGCCGCCCTGTTGTCTGCCGTGGCTGAAGCCAAGCCGCAACTGGCATGGAAGATTGGCGTAGGCGGACTCTTCAACACGCTGGAAGTGGCACGCGAAAAGAGATGTGCCGTCTTTACTCCCAGCTCCATCGGTTCATTCGGTCCTGAAACTCCGAAAGACAAAACACCGCAAGACACCATCCGCAATCCACGGACCATGTATGGTGTGACTAAAGTTACAGGAGAGATGCTGAGCGACTACTATTTCCGTCATTTCGGCGTAGACACCCGCTCGGTACGCTTCCCCGGTCTGATCTCTTACGTGACTCCCCCGGGAGGAGGCACTACAGACTATGCCGTAGACATCTACTATGCGGCAGCCAAGGGTGAGAAATTCCTCTGCCCCATCGCCGCCGGCACTTTCATGGACATGATGTATATGCCCGACGCCCTGCGTGCCGCCATTGAAATCATGGAAGCCGACCCGTCCAAGTTCATCCACCGCAACTCTTTCAACATCGCGTCCATGAGCTTTGACCCGGAAATCATTTACCACAAAATCAAGGAATATCGTCCTGACTTCCAAATGGAATATCAGGTTGACCCGCTCCGTCAGAGCATTGCCGAGTCATGGCCGAACTCCCTCGACGACACTTGCGCCCGGGAGGAATGGGGTTGGAAACCCGAATATGACCTGGATGCCATGACCCGCGACATGCTGGACAAGCTCAGCGCCCGTTTTGGTAAGCAACAATAAACGGTAGCACAATACCTATTGCATCAAGCCGGAGGCGGATTTTATTCATTCAATCTTCTGATGAATAAAATCCGCCTCTTCTTTATGGCTGCATGGGGACCACACCGGTCTTCAGCTTCCGTAAATCATGGAAAGGTACGGGACAGGCACTTGAGAGAGTCGTCAGAGCTGTACATCCTGATAAAGGTAACGCTTGATGCTCTTCTTGGCCGTCTTCTCAAACTCCTCGGGCCATAACTTGATGCGCGAGATTTGAGCATAGCCGGGCAACTGGGCATTCAGTTCCTGACGGTTCTTCTCCATCAGCTCCTCAATTCGTGCCGGAGAACGGCTGGCCTCACCCAACTCCGACCAATCGGGATACACCAATGCCACCAGACGGTCGTGATTCAGGATGACAATGCTCTCCGAAACATAAAGCATATTGTTCAGCTTGGACTCTATCTCTTCCGGATAAATGTTCTGTCCCGAAGCTGTCAACAACATATTCTTGCACCGTCCCTTGATGAACACATGACCTTCCTCGTCCATGATGGCCATATCGCCGGTATGGAGCCAACCATCCTTGTCAATAATCTGATGAGTTGCCTCCTCATTCTTATAATAACCCAGCATCACATTGGCTCCCCGACAGACAAGCTCACCGGGAACCGTATGCGGGGAAGGCGAATCAATCTTAAGCTCCATGCGCGGCACAACCTGACCACAGGACATATACTTCAAGTTCGTCCAGAAATTATGGCAGATAATCGGACCACATTCCGTCATGCCGTATGCAATGGTATAGGGGAAGTCTATCAGGCGCAGGAAGGCTTCCACCTCGGCATTGAAGGGAGCACCCCCGATGATGATTTCAATGAAATTTCCACCGAACGTCTGCATCGCCTCCTCGCGTGCCTTCATCTTTATCTTGTCATTGATAATGGGCACCTTCAGCAGGAAACGTCCCAGCTTGGTATCGACACGCGGCAGGATATTCTTCTTAAAAATTTTCTCTACGACCAGCGGTACGCTCGAAATGACCCGGGGACGTATCTCTGCAAACGACTCAGCGATGACTTTCGGCGAAGGCATACGGGTCAGGAACCACAGATGGGCACCCTGACAGACACCGAACAAAAAGTCGAAGACCATACCGAACACATGTCCCAGGGGCAACATGGACACGATGCTGTCACCCGGACGGAGGGCAATCCGTTCCCGGCAAAGCATCACATTGGAGAGGATGCTGCGGTAAGACAACATGACTCCCTTGGAGTAACCCGTCGTTCCCGAAGTATAGTTGATGATGGCTAGTTCCTCAGGCTCTTCCCGCCGATAGGCTACCTGCTCCGCACGGAAGCTACAGGGGTAATGATGTCCGAAACGCTCGTTGCGATGTGCATGCGCTGCCGAAATCTGTTCCGAACGTGACACCAACAACGAAAAATCAGGCAAGGAGGCAATCGCTTCCAGTCCCGGCATGAATGCCTCGTTCAGGTTCTCCCACACCTGGTCGCCGACAAAGAGCAGGCGTGCTTCAGAGTGGTTGACGATATGATGTACGTTGTCCGGCTTGAACTCATGCAAAATGGGGACTGCCACCGCACCATAAGTGATTACTCCCAGGAAAGCGACCACCCAATGGGCACTGTTACGCCCGCAAATGGCAACCTTGTCACCCGGACGGATTCCTCCATCCTCCAATATAATATGCATCTTGGCTATCTTCCGTGCTACGTCCTTATAGCGTAATGTGGCCCCCTTGAAATCGGTGAGCGCATCCAATTCCCAATTCTTCTTAATGCTCTCTTCAATAAGTGCGATAAAACTGTTGTCCATTGTCCTAAGCTTACTATTTAACGGTAAGAATGCGCATTTCTTACCAAAATGTGCACAAACATAGAAAAATAGTCGCGGAGTGAAGGATGAGTCAATAGAAGTTTACATTCTTTTAACAAGGAAGTCTTCGCCAATCCCCATGCTCTTTCGAACTTTGCACGCGGAAAAAGACTTGTTTTTTATGGATAATAATCAACCTATCGCTGCCCTTTTCGATTTGGACGGCGTCATTGTGGATACAGAATCGCAATATACCCTCTTCTGGCGCAGGCAGGGAGAAGCCTACCGTCCGGACATGCCGCACTTTGAACAGCGCATCAAAGGCATGACCCTCACCCAAATCCTGGAGTTCTTTGCCGACCAGCCGGGCATCCCCGAGCGCATCCAGGAGGAGCTCAACCAGTTTGAAACCCGAATGGACTACACCTATATCCCGGGAGCAACAGACTTCATCCGTGCCCTGCGTACACAGGATATCCGCACGGCAGTGGTGACCAGTTCGAATACGAAAAAAATGGAGAATGTCTACCGCGCCCATCCGGAATTCACGTCCTTGTTTGACCGCATCTTTACCGCAGAAGATTTCCAACATTCCAAGCCCGACCCGGACTGTTACCTGCTCGGAGCCCGCGTGTTCGGCACTGTGCCTGAACGTTGCTTCGTCTTCGAAGACTCGTTCAACGGACTGCTGGCAGGCAGACGTGCCGGAATGACCGTCATCGGCCTGTCTACCACCAATCCCGAAGCCGCCATCCGCGACCTGGCAGACGTGGTCATCCCCGACTTCACAGGCTTCAGCGTTGAAAAGATGCACGCACTCATACGGCAATGACACAAAAAGTATAACTTTGCATCCGCTTTACAAGAAGCTCTTGCACATTTATCTAACAAAACGACTAAAAAATCATGTCAGGCTATATTTGCAATGATACGAAGAAAGTGACTACTCACCGGTTGCTGGAAATGAAAGAGAATGGTGAGAAAATCTCCATGTTGACTTCCTACGACTTCACTACCGCCTCCATCGTCGACGGGGCCGGTATGGATGTCATCCTCGTAGGCGACTCTGCCTCCAATGTCATGGCAGGCAATGCCACGACCCTCCCCATCACCGTCGATGAAATGATTGTCTACGGACGTTCCGTGGTGCGGGGCACCCGGCGTGCGCTCGTGGTCATCGACATGCCTTTCGGCTCTTACCAGGCTGCTCCTTACGACGGTGTGGCAACGGCCGTCCGCATGATGAAGGAAACCGGAGCCGATGCCCTTAAGCTGGAAGGCGGGGAAGAGTTCATCGATGTCATACGCAAGATAATCAATGCCGGAGTACCGGTCATGGGACACTTGGGACTCATGCCGCAATCCATCAACAAATACGGGACGTACGGCGTACGTGCCAAAGAGGATACCGAAGCCCAGAAGTTGCTCCACGATGCACACCTGCTGGAAGAAGCCGGTTGCTTTGCACTCGTTCTGGAGAAGATTCCGGCAACGCTGGCGGCACGTGTCACTGCCGAACTGCACATCCCGGTCATCGGTATCGGTGCCGGAAGCGATGTGGACGGTCAGGTGCTCGTGGTCACCGACATGCTGGGCATGAACAACGGCTTCCATCCGAAATTCCTCCGGCGCTATGCCGACCTTCATACGGTCATGACAGATGCCGTCGGACAATACATCCGCGACGTGAAAGACGGAGATTTCCCTAACGAGAATGAACACTATTAAGCACATGGAAACACCTGTGACCGGTTCGCAACGACCGCAGCGGACAAGACTCTGGACAAACAACATCTGGCTGATTTGCCTGTCGCACCTGCTCTTGTCCACCTCGCTCTATATGCTCATCCCGACCCTCCCCGTATGGCTGGTGGTGAGGTATGGTGCCAATTCGTT
This sequence comes from Mediterranea sp. ET5, assembly GCF_023337025.1. Lineage (NCBI taxonomy): Bacteria > Pseudomonadati > Bacteroidota > Bacteroidia > Bacteroidales > Bacteroidaceae > Mediterranea > Mediterranea sp. ET5. The sequence continues at coordinate 21,959 of NZ_JAMBLN010000010.1, forward strand.
TGAGATAGGCGGCATCCTCGCCCTTTCCGGCCTGGTCGCCTTCATGCTGGGCCCGTTCTTCAACTACCTGGTTGACCGTTTCCCCCGGAAAAGCGTCTGCGCCTGGGGACTCCTGGGTGTAGCAGCCTGTTCCCTGGGTTTCTATTGGGTTCCCGTTCTGGGCTGGGTCGTCGCATTGCGTGTCGTACAGGGCATGCTGCAAGGCGTGGCACTCATGGCGTCGGGCAGCACACTTGCCATCGACCTGACGACCTCTCCCCACCGCACGGATGTGAACAATGCATTTGCCTGGTTCGGACGCCTGGGACTGTCCGTCGGGCCGCTGATGGGCTTGCTCGTACAATACCTGTTCGGATTCCACAACGTCTTTATCGCTTCCTTCGTCATCGGCATGTTAGCCTGCCTGTGCGTCCTTTGTCTGAAGGTTCCCTTCCGGGCTCCCTTGTGTCCCCCGAAGTTCTCCCTCGACCGCTTCTGGTTGCCCAACGGATGGCTGATGTTCCTGCAGACCATCCCGGTCGCTGCCGTCACCGGCATATTGCTCGGAACCATCCACCGTTACGAGTTCTACGTCTTCATCATGGTTGGCTTCTGCCTGGCACTGCTCGCCCTGCATTTTGTGTTCCTCAATGCCGACATCCGCTCGGAAATCGTCAGTGGGAACATCCTGTGGGCTGCCGGACTGCTGCTCCTGATATTCCGCGAAGGGACTCCCGCCTTCTATGCCTCCTCCATCCTGATAGGCATGGGTATCGGACTGACCGTAGCCCGTCTGCTGGTGTTCTTCATCAAGCTGTCCCATCACTGTGAGCGCGGCTCTGCCAACACCTCGTACATGTTTGCCTGGGAACTGGGTATCGGACTGGGACTGTTCCTGGGATACACGGTCTTCCCCGACCCCTTGGAAAGCTACTGGGTATGCCTGTGGATACTTGCCGGAGCACTCGTGTTCTACCTGCTGCTCACCCACCGCTGGTTCATGGCACACAAGGTGCGGTGAGGACGTCATGACATATTCACACCATTTGTTTGTCCCCTTCCACAAAATGCGTTAACTTTGGCGGACATACTTTAAATACCCTATAAACATGTCAGTAAATAAAGTCATATTGTTAGGAAACGTCGGGAAAGACCCGGAAGTGAGATACCTGGACGGTGGTGTCGCTGTAGCAACTTTTCCACTTGCCACCACGGAACGGGGGTATACACTGCCCAACGGGACAAAAGTCCCGGACCGCACCGACTGGCACAACATCATCTTATGGAGAGGATTGGCACAAGTGGCTGAGAAATATGTGCATAAAGGCGACAAGCTCTACATCGAAGGGAAACTCCGTCCCCGCACGTATGACGACCATAACGGAATCCGCCGCTCCGTCGTCGAGATTTATGCCGACGTGATGGAGATGTGCTCCTCGCCGCGCCCTGCCGCTCCGGCCAACACGGCGACGGCGTCCGCTGAACCGAACACGGCAACGGCTTCGGAGGCTACTGACAGCAACGACGGCTTGCCCTTCTAACCCTATTGTTTCACTAATTCATCAGTTTTGGACTCAGATTCGTATTCGCGCTTTTGGACAGACATTGCCAACCAAGTGACAGTAACCATGCCCGATGTGGGGACGTGGTTCATCCTTCTGCTGACCCTGCTCCTGCTCATGGCTTCGGGCATGGTGTCGGCCTCTGAAACAGCTTTCTTCTCGCTCACACCGGGCGAACGCAACCGGATTGAACAGGGGGAATCAGCCGCCTACCGGCGCATCCACTCCCTGTTGAAGGATTCGGAACGCCTGCCCGCCACCCTGCTCATTGCCGACAACTTCATCAACGTCGCTTTCATCATCCTGGGCAACCATGTGCTCATGCAGTCGCTCGATTACGGCGTGCCGGCTGCTCTCACCCTCTTCTTCAATACCCTTATCCTGGCGATTCTGATTCTCCTGTTCGGGGAAATCATGCCCAAGACCTATGCCGCCCGGCATGCCTTGCCCGTCTGTCGTACGGCCTCCCCCTTCCTCACCTTCTTCCGACGCCTCTTCCGCCCCGTCTCCGGAGTGTTGATACGTGCCCATCGGACGGTCAACCAGGTAGTGGTCAAGGAGAACTACAACATCTCGGTCGACGAACTCTCGCAGGCACTGGAGCTGACGGACAAGAACGACATATCCGACGAACAAAGCATGTTGCAAGGCATCATCCGCTTTGGAGGAGAGACCGCCAAGGAAGTCATGACACCCCGTCCCGACATCGTCGGCCTGGACATACAGACTCCCTTCCCGGAAGTAATCCGCTGCATCATCGACAATGCCTATTCGCGCATCCCCATCTACCAACGGTCACGCGACAACATCAAAGGCATCCTCTATATCAAGGACCTGCTGCCGCACCTGGACAAGGGAAACACCTTCCGTTGGCAGTCACTGATACGCCCTCCTTACTTTGTTCCTGAAACCAAGATGCTCGACGACCTGCTGCGCGAGTTCCAGCAGAACAAGGTGCACATGGCCATCGTCGTCGACGAGTTCGGAGGAACATCGGGACTGGTCACCATGGAAGACATCATCGAGGAAATCGTGGGCGAAATCAACGACGAATACGATGAAGACGAGCGCACCTACATCAAGTTCAACGACTCGACCTACATCTTTGAAGGCAAGACGCTCCTGTCCGACTTCTACAAGATTGTCGGGACCGATGAAGACAGCTTTGAGGATGTGGTCGGAGAAGCCGACACCTTGGCAGGGCTTCTGCTGGAACTGAAGGGCGAGTTCCCCAAACGTCACGAGAAACTGACGTACCGCAACTTCACCTTCGAAATCCTGGAAATGGATGAACGGCGCATCCTGAAAGTAAAAGTCACCTTGTCCCCTCTTCCGGGTAAAGACGAGGAAACAGCTCATTCCTGATTCGCTCCCCATGCCTCTCTATCGTTCAGCCCCTCTGACTGACGACGGCGGATGGGCCGTCTGGAAGGTAACGGAAACGGAAGCGACACTACGCTCCCTGTTACCGGCGGAAGGAGCCTACCTGCAGGAATTGTCACAGTTTCAAGCTCATCCCAAGCGTAAGTTAGAGCGCCTCGCCGTCCGCACGTTGATGTTCAACTGCTGGAAGACAGAACACCCGGTGGCTTACACTCCCGACGGCAGACCTTATCTGACGGACGGCACTTACTCCATCAGCATCTCCCACACCGACGGCTACGTCGCGCTATGCTGGCATCCGCATCACGACGTGAGCATCGACATCGAACGCCTTTCTCCCAAAGCCCTCCGCCTGAGTACCAGATTCATGCATCCGGACGAACATGCCGAAGGCGACCCACTGACGGCAGCCGTACTACATTGGAGCAGCAAGGAGACTCTGTACAAGCTCCTTCGCCGGCAAGAAGACACAGACTTCCTCCACCACCTCCGTATCCATCCTTTCACCCTTGCTTCCCAAGGTCAGCTGACGGGAGAAGACCTTCGCGACAGCCGGGAGCGCTTTACCATTGATTACCTTCTGGACACAGACTTTGTACTGACACGAGCCATGCGCCAGCCATTCTAAAGGAACGAAGTCCAAGCTTTCAGTTCCACGTCGTGGGAATCGTAGTTCCACGCCGTGGGAATCACAGTTCCACGCCGTGGAAATCACAGTTCCACGCCGTGGAACTCACAGTCCCAAAGCCTGGAACTCGCAGTCCCAAAGCCTGGAACTCGCAGTCCCAGAATATGGACTTCCGATTGGGACTGTCATTTCAGGATACAGACAGGAGGAAACAACTGATTATGAATCACTTTTCAGCATCTATAAACGAATCGGTCATTCACCGTCTGAAGTTCAGTCTCATATCAGGAAAAGACTTCAGGCAGTGAATGACCGACAGGGAATACATGTGATAGCCGGATAAGAGGAACACCTCACCGGATGGTTACCTTAATCTTTGCTCTTGGGCAGGATGAGGTTGAGGATGACGCCGACGATCGCCGCCAGGCCGATACCGGATAGCGAGAATTCACCCCAAGTGAAAGTCGCTCCTCCAATTCCAACGGTCAGCGTAAGGGAGAAAATAACAATGTTACGCGTATTGGACAAGTCAACCTTATGTTGCTGGATATTGGCAACCCCCGCCGTGGCAATGGTTCCGAAAAGCAAGAGCATGATACCTCCCAGGACAGGACCGGGAATCGACTTCAGCAGAGCACTCACTTTTCCGACAAGCGAGAAGACGATACCGGCAACGGCAGCAATACGGATGACCTGCGGATGGGTGACCTTGGTAATCGACATGGCACCTGTAACCTCGGCATACGTGGTAACGGGAGGACCGCCCAGGATGCCTGCGGCAAAACAGGCAAGGCCATCACCGAGAAGGGTTCGGTGCAGCCCGGGATCCTTGACAAAGTCCTTTTGTGCCACCGTATTGACCACATAGATATTGCCGATATGCTCAATCACAGGAGCAATGGCAACGGGGAGCATGAACAGGAGTGCCTCCCAGGAGACCGTCGGATGTACAAAACGGGGAAGACCAATCCAGGCTGCTTCGCGCACACCGGTCAGGTCCACGTCCCCGGTAGCAAGGGCAACCAGGTAACCGGCAACAATTCCGCAGAAAATGGGAATCAGACGAAGCAACCCGCGCCCCTTGACCGAGACGAGCACAGCTACAGCCAGTGAGATGAGGGCAAGGGGCCAGTCGGCTTCCGCCATCTGAACCCCGGTACCTGCCAACGAAATACCGATGAGGATGATGACGGGACCAATGACTACCGGAGGAAAGAGACGGTTGATGACGGCAATGCCCTGCCAACGGACAAGCGCACTCATCAGGAAATAGACGAGACCCACGCCCGTGAGTCCAAACAACGTCCCGGAAAGTCCATAAAGCTCGGTAGCTTTGACAATAGGTGCAATAAAGGCAAAGCTGCTACCGAGAAAGATAGGAACTTTGCCTTTGCTGACAAGATGAAAAATAAGAGTACCGATGCCTGCCGTAAAAAGAGCCGTCGAAGGGTCAAGCCCTACAAGCAAGGGAACAAGCACCGTAGAACCGAAGGCAACGAAGAGGAACTGAACGCCGACGATGCCTTTGCGGAGAGTGGTGAGCTGGTTTGTTTCTGTTTTCATGAGGTTTGGTTTAACAGTTGCAAAGGTAAGTTTTCTAATCGACAATCGGGCATCACCTGTTGGCTATTTTGAGACGATAGAGGCAACTCTCCGCATCCGGACAAAAAGACGGATAAAAGGCGACTTGAAAAGGGGATGAATCCTTCAAGTTTACTATCTTTGGAGACTTCAATCCTAAGTTATACAACTAAAAACAAAGTACTATGACCAACAAACACATGCGTAACTGGCTGTTGCTGGGCGGACTGTTTCTGCTGTCTCTCGCCGCATCGGCAGCCAATGACTCTCTACGTATTGCCCAACGCGACGCCATCCTGGCGCAAATCACCGGGGCTTCCCTTCCTGAACGTACGTTGACCATCACTTCTTTCGGCGCCAAAGGGGATGGAAAGACGGACTGCAAGCCTGCCTTCGACAAAGCCATGAAACGGGCTGCCAAGGTGGGTGGAGCCCGTATTGTCGTACCAGCAGGTACCTATTGGCTGGAAGGACCTATCCATTTTGTGAGCAATGTCAACCTGGAGCTTCAGGAAGGTGCCACACTGAAGTTCTCGCCCGAACCGTCGAGTTATCTGCCGCTGGTAAAGACCAGTTGGGAAGGAACGTTCGTACAGAACTACAGTCCGTTCATCTACGGCTATGGACTGGAGAATGTCGCCATCACAGGACGGGGAACCATTGACGGCAATGCCGGAAGCACGTTTGCCACCTGGCGCAGCAAGCAACGTGAGGGACAGCAGCTCAGCCGTCAGATGAACCATCAAGAGGTCCCCGTTGCCGAGCGCAACTTCGGCGAAGGCTACTGGCTGCGTCCGCAACTCATCCAATTCTTCAACTGCCGGAACATCACCCTCTCGGGGGTATTCATCACGAACGCGCCTTTCTGGTGCATTCACCTGCTGAAATCAGAGAATGTCATCTGCCGCGGCTTGCGCTATGATGCCAAGCTGGTCAACAATGACGGAATTGACCCTGAATATACACGCAATGTCCTGATCGAGGACATCGAATTCAACAATGGCGACGACAATGTAGCCATCAAATGCGGACGAGACAACGACGGCTGGACAACCGCCACTCCCTCAGAGAACATCATCATCCGCCACTGCAAGTTCAAGGGACTGCACGGCGTAGTCCTGGGCAGCGAGATGTCAGCAGGCGTGCAACGCATCTTCATAGAAGACTGCACGTATGCAGGCTATTGCAAACGAGGCATCTACATCAAGACGAATCCTGACCGTGGAGGCTTCATCCGCGACATTTATGTGAACAACTGTGAGTTTGATGAAGTGGAAGACCTGTTCTATGTGACTTCCATGTATGGAGGAGAGGGACTGGACAACGTACACTTCACGGAGGTATCAGGCATCCATGTCGACAACCTGCGTTGCCGCAAGGTCCGCGCCGCAGGACTGGTGCTTCAGGGCACGGAAGCAAAGCCTATCACCGACGTGACTTTCAACCGGGTGAACATCGGGGAAGTAAAGACCGCATTGAGTTTCTCCAACACCATCGGTGTCAAGGTGGACAATTGCCACCTGGGTGGAACGGTTGGCGTGCCGTCCATGGCCAAATAAAATGAAGGGTTCTTGAGTATGTCAGGCAGGTCAGAAGGGACTATCCTACAATCTGGTCATCCCAGATTTCCCAACCTGCCTGTACAAACTCAAGAACCCTGTACTTTAGAAACTATATCGAAACAGTTCTCCGGTCGTTACACTTACCGTTGAGCCAAAGGAACATACTCAACCGTATCAAGCACATTCTTGTATGCCGGACGGATGATACGTTTGCCTTCGAAGTTCAGTTCCTCATTGCGGTGTGCACACCATCCCACGATACGGGCCATCGCGAACAGAGGCGTGTAGATCTCGCGAGGAAGTCCGATAAGCTCATAGATGAATCCGGAGAAGAAGTCAATGTTGCTGCTGACTGTCTTGCCGTTGTTCTTCACACGATAGAAGGTGTCAATCGCGCGTTCCTCAAGCAGCTCCAGGAAAGCAAACTCTTCTTCCCTGCCCTTTTCCTTTGCCAAGGCATGTGCCAGGTCCTTCAGAAGGAGTGCACGCGGGTCGGAGATGGTATATACGGCATGGCCGATACCATAAATCAACCCCTTCCTGTCATAAACCTCCTTATTCAGCATGCGAGTAAAGTAAGTGTCGATTTCATCGGCATTGGTCCAGTCATGAATAGCCTCTTTCAGGTGGTCAAACATGGCTGCCGCCTGCAGGTTCGCACCTCCGTGAAGAGGGCCCTTGAGCGAACCGATACCCGCAGCAATTGCCGAATAGGTATCTGTTCCTGTGGATGAGGTGACACGTACGGTGAAAGTAGAGTTATTACCACCACCGTGCTCTGCCTGGAGCACAAGCAGAAGGTCCAGCATCCGTGCATCAAGCTCGGTATAGCGGTGCTTCAGCATATAAAGGAAGTTCTCGGCAATCGAAAGGTTCTCTTGCGGATGGCGGATATGGAGTGAACGCCCGAAGGTCGCATGGCGCAACATGTTGTAGGCATACGCAATGATGGTGGGGAACTTCGATATCAGTTCGATGCTCTGACGGACGAGGTTGTCGCGTGAGGTATCATCAGCCTTGGGGTCAAATCGGTACATCTCCAGCACACTCCGTGCAAGGATGTTCATGATGTTCGTCCCTTCCAATTCGATGATATTCATCTTTGTCTTCTGTTCGAGCGGCATATTCTCATTAATCAATTCCTTGAAGTTAGCCAGCTCTTCCTTATCGGGAAGTTTGCCCGAGAGCATCAGGTAAGCCACTTCCTCAAAGCCGAACCGTTTCTCCTTCAGGATGTTTCCGGCGATGTCTTCCAAATCATAGCCCCGATAATAGAGCTTACCGGGAATGGGCTTAAGTCCTCCACCGGGAATACGTTCGTATCCGACCACATTACCTATCTTCGTCAGACCAACCAGCACGCCGGTACCGTCTTCGTTGCGTAAGCCACGCTTCACGTCATATTTGGAGAACAGCTCCGTATCGATACGGGTACAGTCTTTCACATCCTCCGAAAGCTTGTAAACTAAATATTCTTTCTTCATCTCTCTGGATTTTTTATGGGTTAGATTCTTTTAGCGGACGAAGTCACCAGCGACAAGCAGCCACCGCAACAGTCAGAGACCTGCCTGACCACTTGTCGGCTGACGCTTTCATCCTTTAGTCAACAATACGTTTTACTATCTCTTGGGCAAATACCGAGGTCGGGAGTGCTACACCACCGTCCATGAAACGTGCCAGATCGCGTGTTGCACGACCTTGCGAGAAGCTGTCTTCCAATGCCCTGGTAATCAGTGCGGCAGGCTCCTTCCAGCCCATGTATTCAAGCATCATCACAGCCGAGAGGACCAGTGAACAAGGATTGACCGCATCTTGTCCGGCAAGAGCAGGTGCCGTTCCGTGTGTTGCCTCAAAGATGGCATGTCCGGAGTTGTAATTGATATTTGCTCCCGGTGCGATGCCAATACCTCCCACCATGGCAGCCAGCTGGTCGGAGATATAGTCTCCATTGAGGTTCAGCGTTGCCACTACCGAATATTCCGTGGGCTTCAGCAATGTATTCTGCAAGAAGGCATCAGCGATGCAGTCCTTCATTACCAGGCGTCCGTCAGCCAGAGCGTCGCCAAACTCACGTTCAGCCAACTCATACCCCCATTTGCGGAAACACCCTTCGGTAAACTTCATGATATTTCCCTTATGAACGAGAGTTACCGAAGGCAATCCGTGTTCCAGGGCATAACGGCATGCAGCACGAACAAGTCGCTCCGTTCCCTCTTTCGAAACCGGCTTCACACCGAACGATGAGGTCTCGGGGAAGCGTACCTTCGTAACGCCCATCTCATTATGAATGAAATCGTAGAACTTCTTCGCTTCAGGAGTACCTGCCTCCCACTCGATCCCGGCATAAATGTCTTCCGTATTTTCACGGAAGATATGCATGTCGACCTTCTGCGGCTCCTTAACCGGAGACACCACGCCTCGGTACCAGCGCACCGGACGCAAACAAACATACAAATCGAGTGTCTGTCTGAGTGCTACATTCAGCGAACGTATGCCTCCTCCTACAGGAGTAGTCAAAGGACCTTTAATTCCCACCAAATACGTCTTGAAAGCTTCCATCGTCTCATCAGGAAGCCACGAACCGGTCGCATTGTAAGCCTTCTCTCCTGCCAGGACCTCTATCCACTCGATGGACCGACGTCCCTCATAAGCCTTTTTCACTGCGGCATCGACAATAAGCTGCATTGCCGGCGTTATCTCTGCTCCTACACCATCTCCGGTAATATAAGGAATGGTAGGGCAATCGGGCACATGAAGTGTCCCGTCTGCTGATTTGGTAATCTTACTCATTTTCTGTCTTCTTCTCCTTATTATATATGTATCGTAAATACTCACACCATGATGGGTGCTACTTTTATCCTATTTGTGTTGGTTTGCATTCAAAGCCGATCCGGCACGGAACCAGGCAATCTGCTGTTCATTATAAGTATGCTGTACAGCAAATGTTTCTTCAGTCCCATCCTCATGCAATACACGTACCTGCAAGGGACGTCCGGGTGCAAACTCCTTCAAGCCGATAACCGAGAGGCGGTCCTTTTCGCGGATACGGTCATAGTCTGCCTTGTCTACGAATGTAAGGGCAAGCATTCCCTGTTTCTTCAGATTGGTCTCATGAATGCGGGCAAAACTCTTGGCCAGAATAACCTTCACATTGAGGAAGCGCGGTTCCATTGCAGCATGTTCACGGCTGGAACCTTCGCCGTAGTTCTCCTCAGCCACAACAATCGAAGAGATGCCTTGAGCCTTGTATTGTTTAGCGACAGCCGATACAGCCTCATACTGACCGGTCAGACGGTTCCACACGCTGTTGGTTTCCCCATTGAATGCGTTCACTGCGCCCATCAGCATGTTATCGGAAATATTCTCCAAGTGTCCACGGAAACGCAACCACGGTCCGGCCATGGAAATATGATCGGTCGTACACTTCCCTTTCGCCTTCAGCAACAGCGGCATATTGAGCAAATCATTGCCATCCCATGCAGGGAAAGGCATCAACCGTTGCAGACGCTTCGAGTCAGGAGCAATGACAACCTCCTGTCCGGCACCGGTCGGAGCGACATATCCCTCACTGCCCCGAGCAAATCCTGCCTTCGGCAATTCATCTCCCTGAGGAGGATCCAAGCGGACAGCCTCACCGTCCTTGTTCACCAAGGTATCAGTCAACGGATTGAAGCAAAGGTCTCCGGCAATCGTCAGTGCCACCGTCAGTTCAGGGGAGGCAACAAAGGCATGCGTATTCGGATTTCCATCAGCCCGTTTGGCAAAGTTCCGGTTGAACGAAGTCACGATGGAGTTGGGACGAGTTGCATCGCCCACCCGCTTCCATTGTCCGATACAGGGACCACAGGCATTGGTCATGACGGTTGCTCCCATCTCTTGGAAGAGTTCGATCAAACCGTCACGTAAAGCTGTTGCACGTATTTTCTCCGAACCGGGATTCACAATCAGAGGCGATGCGCTCTGCAGATGCTTCGTCTGCACCTGACGTGCCAAGGAAGCTGCACGACTCAGGTCCTGGTAGGACGAGTTGGTACACGAACCAATCAAGCCCACCTCCATCCGCTGCGGGTAGCCATTCTCCTTTACCTTACGGGCAAACTCCGAAATAGGACAAGCTGCATCAGGAGTAAACGGACCATTAATATAAGGTTCCAAGGTTGAAAGGTCGATGTTTATCACACGATCATAATACTGTTCCGGATTCGCAGTAACTTCGGCATCGGCACGCAGGTCTCCCTTCACATCATCTGCCATACGTGCTACGACATCACGTCCGGTTGCACGAAGGTAAACAGCCATCGATTCGTCATAGGGGAAAAGTGAAGTGGTTGCTCCTACCTCGGCTCCCATGTTACAGATGGTAGCCTTACCGGTAGCAGACAGGCTGTCAGCCCCTTCACCGAAATATTCAATGATGGCATTTGTTCCACCCTTTACGGTAAGGATACCTGCCAGTTTGAGAATAATATCCTTTGGAGATGCCCAACCGGAGAGTTTGCCGGTGAGGTGCACACCGATAAGGCGTGGCATCTTCAGTTCCCATTCCATCCCGGTCATTACATCAACGGCATCAGCCCCTCCTACTCCGATTGCAACCATACCCAGTCCACCGGCATTGGGAGTATGCGAGTCAGTTCCAACCATCATACCGCCGGGGAAAGCATAATTTTCCAGCACGACCTGGTGAATGATACCGGCTCCGGGCTTCCAGAATCCGATACCGTAACGGGAAGCAACCGATTGCAGGAAGTCGTAGACCTCCTTATTCGTAGTCAGTGCCTCAGGCAAATCGACTTTGGCTCCACGATAGGCTTGAATGAGGTGATCACAATGAACCGTTGACGGAACAGCCACCCGGTCTTTTCCTGCATTCATGAATTGCAGGAGAGCCATCTGCGCCGTTGCATCCTGCATGGCCACGCGATTGGGTCGAAAATTCACATAATCTTCTCCCCGTTTGAACGAGCGTAAGTCTGCGTCATCATAGAGATGTGTATATAATATTTTCTCCGCATAAGTCAGCGGGCGAGCTAATTTCTCTCTAATTCTCCCGATTTTAGCCGCATACGCTTCATAGAACTCCTGTAACATTGATAAATCTTGTACCATATTTTCCCTTTCCATTTGTTAGTTTATTTCAGAATTGTATTAATTACTACCTCGCAAATATAAGAGTTATAATATCAATTCAAAAGTTTTAGTGCGATAAAATGCAATTATTTTTAGGGTGTCATACGTACACAATACTCCGTTCCATGGTATTCCTGCCCATAATTCTCTCTCCAGATTCCCAATCTTCATACGCAATAAGCACCTCTATTCAGCAGGGTAAAGGGAAAGCCATGCATCCAGCGGCGCAGGCATAAAAAAAGTGCCGTGACAACAGGCTGCTTCTTTTGGCAACACCTTTGTCACGGCACCTCTATTTATGTTTCAAGCAAGCTTCTAATCAAGTAAACCAGCGTACATAGCAGAAGTCTTGACGATGAGGCAATTCAGGATGCTTCGGGAACATACGGTAGGAAAGGCTGAAGCTTCCGGCATTGTTCAACACATGCACACACTGGAAGGTGTACAAGTTGCCTTCCTGCTTCACGACTTCCATCGGTTCTACCGAGTAGATGTGCTCCTGACCATCCTTGTCCTTATGCATGGTTACCAGCTCTACACCGATGGCGTCATTCAGACCTTTCTCATCCAATACGAGCGTCATTGTATATTCCTTGCCGCTCTCAACGCCTCCTTCAAGCAACGCTTCCGAACGTGCTGTCGAGATGACCTGAATGCTGTCCCAACGTTCAGCTACAGCCAACTTCCATGCTGCAAGTTCTTTTGCCTTGGCATAGTTGTCTTCCAGCAGGTGGTGATAACGGGCAGCCTCCTTGCAGTAGAACTTCTCATAGTAATCATCCAATTGACGCTTCATGGTGTAGTGAGGAGCAATCTGTGCAATCGAATTCTTGATGGTACGTACCCAACCTTCTGAATAGCCTTTCCGGTTGCGGGCATAATACAACGGCAGAATTTCTGTCTCAAGCAGACTGTAGATGGTAGCAGCATCCAGTTCATCCTGATATGCCTGATTTTCATAGGTACGTTTATCCGTCAAAGCCCATCCGGCACCTTCGCGGTAGCCTTCCAGCCACCAGCCATCGAGCACGGAGAAGTTGATGACACCATTCATCAAAGCCTTTTCACCCGATGTACCGGATGCTTCCAGCGGACGGGTCGGCGTGTTCAACCAAATATCCACACCTGAAATCAGGCGACGTGCCAACTTCATGTCATAGTTCTCCAGGAAGATAATCTTGCCCAGGAACTCGGGACGGCGGGAAATCTCAACAATCTGTTTGATCAAGCCCTGACCGGCTCCATCATGCGGGTGAGCCTTACCGGTAAAGAGGAACTGTACGGGATAATCGGGATTGTTCACGATTTTTGCCAAACGGTCCAAATCGGTAAACAACAAGTGGGCGCGCTTATAGGTAGCGAAACGACGTCCGAAACCGATGAGCAGGGCATTCGGGTTGATCTTCTCCATCACCGAAACGACACGAGAGGGATCACCTTGACGCTTCAACCAGTCTTCACGGAACGACTTGCGGATGTAGTCAATCAGTTTCTTCTTCAGAATCTGACGGGTAGCCCAAATCTCTTCATCGGGTACATCGTAAATCTTCTCCCAAATCTTCGGGTTTGACAAATCAGACAAGAAGTGGGCATCGAAATGTCTGTTATACAAATCCTGCCACTCCGTAGCACACCAGGTCTGGAAGTGTACACCGTTCGTCACATAGCCGACATGGTTCTCTTCCGGATAATATCCTTTCCAGATACCGGCAAACATCGCCTGAGACACTTTACCGTGTAATTTGCTCACACCGTTCACTTCCTGACATGTGTTGCAAGCAAAAGTTGACATGCAGAACCGTTCGTTGTGGTCACCCGGGTTCATACGGCCCAAATCCATCAAGTCATCCCAGCTGATACCCAACATCTGCGGGTAACCGCCCATATACTTGCCAAACAGACCTTCGTCAAAATAATCGTGACCGGCAGGAACCGGAGTATGTACCGTGTAGAGAGAAGAAGAGCGAACCAGTTCGAGGGCTTCGTCGAAAGTCAAACCCTTCTCTACGAAATCGCACAGACGTTTCAAGTTACAAAGAGCGGCGTGACCCTCATTACAGTGGTAGATATCCTTCTCAATACCCAAAGCTTCCAGCGTCAACATACCACCGATACCCAGCAGAATCTCCTGCTTCAGACGGTTTTCCCAGTCACCACCATACAGCTGTGAAGTAATCGGACGGTCAAACTCACTGTTCATCTCATTGTCCGTATCCATCAGGTACAAAGGAATACGGCCCACATTCACGCGCCAGATATAAGCATGTACCCAATAGTTCATGTAAGGAACCTTCACAACCAACGGCTGGCCATTCTTGTCCATGACGCGCTCAATCGGCAAGCTTCCGAAATTTTGGGCTTCATAGTTTGCAATCTGCTGTCCGTCCATTGCCAACGTCTGGGTAAAATAGCCATGACGATAGAGCAGACCAATACCGCACATGTTGACATTACTGTCCGAAGCCTCCTTCATGTAGTCGCCGGCCAATATACCCAAACCACCTGAATAAATTTTCAGCACATGGCTCAAACCATATTCCATACAGAAATAAGCCACGGAAGGACGGGTCTTGTCCGGTTCTACATCCATGTAAGCACGGAAGTTATCATAGACCTCATCCATGCGCTTAAGGATGACTTTATCCTTTGCCAGCTCTTCCAACTGTTCGTAGCTCAAATGCTCCAGCAACAAAACCGGGTTCTGACCAACTTCTTTCCAAAGAGCAGGGTTCAAATCCTCAAACAGATCCGTTGCCTCATGGTTCCACGCCCACCACATGTTGCGTGAGAGTTCCGACAACTTCTTCAGTTCATCAGGGATTCTAGACTTTACAGTAACCTCTTTCCAACTTGGAATATTTGCGTTACTAATCTTGACTTTCATAATAAATCGAAGTTATTTGTTTAGTTCTATTTTTAATTGCATCTCAAGACAGACGGGCTTTCACTTTCTGCAAAGCCACATCGTATGCGTCGTAATAATATTCGATGAAGTGTTTCCACAATGCCTTCTCCGAGATGGCGGCAGCCCGTTTCCGTATATCCTTTATCTCCTTGTCTGAAAGATGGGAGAAATCCGTCACCGTATCCTTGATGGCATCCGCCACTTCTGAATAGTTATAGTCCGAACGGTGGATCACTTTCACCCCGTCAGCCAACGTACTATAGCTGCCATCTGTCTTCAAGGAGTTTGCCCACAACCCGAAACCTGCCAGATCGGTCGTAATGGTCGGTACGTGGAAAGCGATACTCTCCAGCGGGGTATATCCCCACGGTTCGTAATAGGAAGGATAAATCGTCAGGTCGTTGCCCAAGATAATATCATAATAGGAGAAATTCAGGATGCCATCGTTCCCATCCAGATAACACGGAAGGAAGATAATCTTCACTTTGTCTGCCGGAGCATTCGCCATGCCCAGGTATTTCAGCTGGTCCAGCACTTTGTCATTACTCATGTCATGCAACCAGTGGGTTACGAAGGGACAATAAAGAGGAGTATCGAATGTCTGCTTGCTGTTCAACCGTTCTTTCAGGTCTTCGCGAGGTTCACCGACCCAACCGGGGACAGTGACAAAGGCAACCACATCCTTGTTCAGGTTTTTATCGCGGTTCAAACGGTTCATGGCTTCCAGATAGACATCCTGTCCCTTGTTCTTGAACTCATAACGTCCGCTGGTGCTTACCAGAATCGTATCATCGCCCAGATTTGTCCCCAACAGCTTGTTTGCCAGATTGAGCAAAGCCGCACGTGCCTTTTTACGCTTGGCTGCATAGCTGTTGCCCTTCGGCACGAAATCGTCTTCAAAACCGTTCATCAAGACTACATCCACCGGCTTGTCCAACAATTCCCGACATTCATTGGCCGTGATTTCGCTGACAGTTGTAAAACAGTCGACATGATGTGCGGTCTGCTTCTCTATGGAGTGTTTGGACTGCATATTCAGCTCTTCAGCCATCTGGTCGCCATTGTAAGCGAACAGATAATCATACAAAGGTTTGTTATTGCCGGCAATGGAACGGCCGATTGAAGTAGCGTGCGTCGTGAAGATGGTTGCTATTTCAGGGACATGCTTATGAATATAAAGGGCACCCAGACCGGTCATCCATTCATGAGCCTGGTAGATGACCTGATCGGCAGCGGTCAGCTTATGGTAACGGAAATAGCTTTCAACAACCCTTCCTGCTGCATAGGAAAACATCGAAGCCTCGTCATAATCGCCGTAGGCATGCAGTGAATCGACCTTGAAATCGAGCCAGGCTTGCGTGTATATTTCATTCTTTACTGCATAAAAGCCATTGAAGTCAACCAGGAAGACAACAGGTTTCCCGGGAATGTTCCAACGTCCTGCCCGTATTTCCAGCTGCTCTTGCTCACGGGCACTTGACAACCACTCTTTATACAGCTCATCATCTTCTAAAAATAAGGGATTGCTCTTCCCTTTCCATACATCCGGTCCTATAAAAAAGAGGTGATCTCCAAACTTCTCATGCAGGGTCTTTGCTCTTGTTGAAAGAACGGTATATATGCCACCCACCTTGTTACATACTTCCCAACTTGATTCGAAAATGTAACCGGGGCTTAAGTTATGTACTCCCATAATCTCGAAAATTTTTTGCAAAGATATAAAATCTCTCCGATAAAAATAAAAAAACATTATATTTTCGGCTCTCAAAGTGAATGATTTATCTCCTGAAAGCCTTCAGTTTTCCAACAGCAACATCAAGCCGCTTTCTCCTTTTGACGCTTCAACTGTGTCCCCACAATTGCCAGAATTACGGCAAACAGTACCACGACGATGCCCATAACCTGCAACAGACTGCACGTCTCACCCAAGAAGGTCACACCCATCACCACTGCCGTCAACGGCTCCATACAACCCAAAATGGCAGTCGTCGTGGAGCCTACCCGCTTCACGGCAAGAATCAGGGTCAAATCGGACACCAGCGTAGGAACCAATGCCAACAGGACCAGATGAATGCCTGTCGAGACATCGGGGATAGGCGAAAAGCTTCCATCCTGAACCAGAACATTGATGAAGAAGATAATGGCACAATTGAGCAAGACGTAAAAGGTCATCTTCAGCCCGTCCATGTCACGTAAGCGGAACTTCTGGATACCTACAATATAGGTGGCATACGTGCAGACCGTTATCAGGGCGAGAGTCAGCCCGACGGTATTGAAGTTTGCCCCCTCACCGGAATTGCCCAGAAAGCCTACACCGACCACCGCCAGTGCAGTGGCCAGGTAAATGACCCAATTTCCACGTTCCTTGAACAGCAATATCATAATCAGTGTCACCAGAACCGGATAGAGGAAATGGATGGTTGTTGCCATCCCACTGGGAATGTACAGGTAGGAAAGCGTCAGCAACATGGAAGTTGCCGCATAGAAGATACTGAGCAGACACAGCATCTTATATTCATTCTTTGTTACCTTGAACGAGGTTCCCTTTATCAACAGGACGACTCCCATTGCCAGGAACGAGAGAAAGAAACGGAGGAACACAACCGTATTGACTGCCACCCCGGCATGGATAGCCGGCAATGCGAAAAAAGGTACAAGTCCGAATGTTGCGGACGACACAATCGCGTAAACAAGCCCTTTGACTGACTTCATAGACAAACAGAATTTTATCGCAGGTGCCTCAGGCGTTGCCTCAAACGCTCGCGCACCGGTTTTTCTACAACTATTAAAGTGACGGCGGTCAGAACCATCAGAATACCCAACATAATCTTCGGCGTCAGTTGCTCATGGAACAAGGTTACCCCAAAGAAGAGGGCGGTGACCGGCTCCAAGGCACCAAGAATGGCTGTCGGCGTGGAGCCTATGTGATGAATGGCAGTGGTCGTACACATCAGCGAGACGACCGTCGGGAGTGAAGCCAATGCCAACACATTGCACCATCCGCCGACCGAACGCACCGGCACAAGGTTCATGCAGAAGTCCAGGCGGACGACATAAATCAAAACTCCGAAGACCAGCGCATAGAAAGTCAGGCGCATGATGGAGATATTTTTCAGGATGGACTGGTTGACGCCCACAATATAAACGGCGTATGACAAGGATGACAACAGGACAAAGACCAGACCGACCAGGCTCAATGGAGCACCGTCGGTACCCTTTGAAAGGAATGAGATACCGCACAAAGCCAACAGGATGCCTCCCCACACAATGGGTGAGATGCGTTCATGAAAGCAAATCATCATGATGAGAGCAACCAGAACCGGATAGACGAACAGGATGGTCGAGGCAATGCCGGCATCCATATAGTTATAGCTCAAAAACAACAGCAGTGATGAACTGGAGAAAATCAACCCGGCAAGTACCAGAGGAATAATTTCCTTCTTCTGCAACCGGAACGACTCGCCCTTCCACTTCATCAACAGGGCCAACAAGACAATTGCCAATCCATAGCGATAGAACAAGACGGAGTCGGCATTCAGACCTTCCTCATACAACGGAAGGGTAAACAAAGGATTCATCCCGTAGGTGACGGCAGCTATGATGCCACACGTAAAACCTTTCGTTTTAGCACTAAACATTACCTCTATCATTTAAAAGTCCGCAAAGGTACATATATTCATGGGAACTCCTTCCCTGAATCTGCCGAATTTTTCGCCTGACGACAACACGGAATCATCAGGCAGGGCGGGATGCCCGGTCAAACTGTTTTTCCCGCCCGCCGATAATTTCCGGCTGGACCTCGGGACTGGAGGTGCCATCTGCCTATACCGGCTCCCAGGCCTCAATCTCCCCGCCGATTTCTATCTTCACCTGTTCGGGGTTCTTGTCGATGACCACGGAGAGCACATGCTCTATGCCCGGCTTAAATACAAAACTGCTTTCAACCAAATAAGATACTCCTTTCATGACTACTTCCAACAGAGGACGACGACCGGGCAGCCGTTGCGGAACAATAATGGCAGCATATTTATGCCCACCCAAGGAACGGGCACGAATCGTCTGCTCGGACCCATAGGCATATTTTGTGGCAATCCCCACACTGAGGTCAATGGTTGCCGAGGGGACAGTATGATGGATATAGACTTCAGCATCGTCAGGCAGCTCGCCTTCAAAATCTTCTCCTTTGATCAGACGGACCTGAAGCTTGCTCAGGATGTGATGGAACTGCAAGGTCACGGCTTCTGTTCCGGCCTCCTGACCACGGGCTGAGGCAAAGAGGAAATCACTTGCCTCGTATCCGCCCGGACGCACATCGGTGGCAGGACGGTTCTGGTCCAACTCAACTTCAAAAGGATAGTCGTCAACGGAAGTGACGGACGACGTGTAAGGGTAATAGGCAAATACGTCATACGTCCCTCCATTCCAATAGATGGGTTGGGGAGCCTGCCAACCGGAGGTGCCCTTCCACGTCAGCGGAGCATTGTTCACCTCGTTGCCTGCCGGCTCCAACGGCTGTCCGGAGACAGCGACGTAGAAACCGATGCTGTCACCGGAGTCAAAGTGATTGTCCGTAACCCGGGAAGGCACTGTTCCGACTTCCGGATAGCGGACGTCAAACCGCATCCTGTCTGCCGTGCTTTCCGGTTGCATCATTTCCGGCTCCTCCTGTCCGGTGCAGGCTGCTACCGACAGGAAAGTCCAGGCTATACTCAAAAATAGAACTGTTTTCATCGTTTTCCTCATTTAATCTTACTACTGAACCGAACGGCGGATGGAAGGCGAGCCCCGATGTATCTGCGGAGCATAATGAGCTCCCCGGGCACCATATCCGGCGTAGGGTGAAACGACAGCACGTGTGGCAGCACCGGCACTGCGCTTGTCGTTGGCGACAAATTTCTCGAACGTGTATTCCTCACCGGCGTATGTCAGGATACGGCGCACGATTGATTCGCGACTGATGGTACTGTAATAGGGTATGTCATTATTCATACAGCTGTTTTGCTCTGAACGCCATACCCCGCGATTGTGCATGAACCCTCCTTCGAACACGTCTACAATGTCACTATAACGGTCGTCAAAGATGAGATGACTCCAGGGCACCTCGTGCATCTTGCCCGTCAGGGCCAGGTTGTCATACCAACCATTGGCTTTCGCCACATTGAAGGCTTCGACATGTCCGCAACAAGTACATGAACAGAAGTCTATGAATTCGTTGTGATAGATGTATTCATCACCCAGTTTGCCAAAGCCATGTCCACCAGCCTCATGCTGGATGACTCCGCGTGCATCATACGGGTAACCGTAGTCGCTCATGGGACAGAACGCAATGGCAGAACCGTCATCCCACATCTGGCAGATGCCGCCGTAATCGGTCGTGTTGGGAGTCATCACAATCAAGGTCCGGTTGAGATTGTCCCGGGTTACCGGAGTGCGCATGTCCACCACATACTGGAACACGGCATCATAGTCGCACCGCAAACCGACTCCTCCCGTGAACGTCGTCCCAAACTTGGAGTAACGGATTGTATTGACCGTCCCGATTCCACTCTCCGGAGAGAGGGCGATGGCCGTATAGACGTTGAAGTAGTCGCAATAGGTCGTATAAGGCTCGATGGCGAAGAAATGTTCCACCTGCTCTTTCATGGCTTTCAGGTAATCTCCGCGCGCAATGTCTTCTGCGTTGAAGCCATCTCCCAGGAAGACCAGATTGACCCCGTTCCCCTTGGTCGCACGCTGCAAGGTGACCACTTCATCTTCATCATATTCATAGTCATACTGGGAAACAGTGCATCGGGCGGTATAATCCTTGTCCGTCAGACGGAAGACAATCTCGCCGGTGCGCTGTTGTGCACCTCGGTTCATGGCATGGATGGTCAGTGTCAGCTCGGTCTTTCGGTTGCCTGACGTAGCAGACAGGCTGCACCAGTCCGGCATGGAGTCCACCGTCCACTCGCCCTCGGAGTCAATCACCAGCGTACGCTTGCACTCGGTATTGATAGCACAAGCCAGTGCAGGACGGCACACCAGCTCATGATGAGCCGTGATGCGTTTGAACTCACTCCATCCCGGTTCTGCCTGATACTGTTGCACCGACGACTCGGGCACCTCCACGGCAAAGTTGTCCTTGGGCACCCCGTCAAAGGCTTTCCCCTGGACATAAGGCGGAACGGTCCCCTTGCAAACGATACTGCCCAGTCCGGTACACATATAGAACGCATTGTTCATGATGCTCTCCACCCCGGCAGAGAAGACAATCCCTTCAAGTCCCTTACATTCATAGAAGGCATACTGCCCGATGGTCAGTACCTCTTCCGGAATTTCCAGTATCCCCGACAAACGCCAGTTGGAGCCCCCGTCCGGACTTCCGAACACATAGTTTCCAATGGAACGGAGCCTCTTCGGCAAGACGAGCACGCCCGAAAAGTCGCATCCGTCAAACACATAGTCATTGAGCACCAGCAAGTCTTTCGGCAGGACAAGCTCTCCCTTGAAATGGCATCTGCTGAATGCATGCTTGCCGATGGTGGTGATGCCGTCATGCAGTTGCAGGGTCCCGTCAAAGCCACAACGTTCGAACACGTTGTCCATAAGAGTCGTCACGCCTTGGGGAATCTCCAGGCTGCCGGTCAGTCCGGAACAATCGGCAAACGCATAATCGCCGATGTGTTGCAAGTTCTCCGGCAGATGCAGGCTGCCATACAGATTGGCACAGAACTCAAAACAGTTGTCGCCAATGTACTCCAGCCCGGTGGGCAGTTTCAGCTCACAGGCAAACTTGCAATTCTTGAACGGACCGCCATACCAATACTTCTCCTCCCCGTGCCCCAGCCGTTTCAGCGTAGAGGGCAGGGTGAGTGTCCCCGTGAGCGACTGGCAGTCTACGAAAGCACCGGCATAGATATCCGTCACACCCTCCGGAATAGTCAACGAACCGGAAAGGTTCTTGCAGTCTTCGAAGGCGGCACAATTGATTACTTTCAGGCGGTCGGGCAGAATCAGGCGGTACAGGCTCTCCTTGCCTCCCAATGCCCCTTCGGGTATCTCGTCCTCATCGTACGTACGGCGTTGCAAGGCACCCGAACCATAGTGGAGCAACGTGTCCGTACGGGCTATCTTGACCTCTTTCAGGTTGAGGAACTGCAGATAGTCCATCGAGTCGCGCATGAAGTAAAAGTCCACTCCGTTTATCTCACCGGTAATCTTCAGGTTACGCAGTTCACGAAAATCCTTATTGGCAGCAAGGATGGCCTCCCGCAAATGCCCCGCTTCCGAATCAATGATGATGTACTCCTTCGCCGTCGCATCATGCGAAGCAAGGTCCGCCTCCCACGGCGTGACGGACTCTCCCGTCAGTGTGAACACATACTCTCCTGCCGGACTTTTCTTGTCCACCCGGATGGTGAAGTTATGCATCCTGCCGGCCTGATAAGTGAAATCGTCAGCCTTCTTAAAGGTATAGTTGACTCCACCGACAGTCAGGACGAACAGCTCCTTCCCGGCAGGGACCGTCTGTGGAACGACAATGGCGCGGTATTCACCCCCGTGAGTGTAAGGGATGGTTCCAGTCTCTTCGGGGTCCCCCACGGGGGTCACCGTCCCCGTAGCCAGGTCGATGGTTGCATCGCGGACGGTATTCTTCACCAGCACCATCTTTTCCAGCCGCTCCCATTCACCGTCTGCAAAGCCCTCTCCTTTTGCCAGAGTCACGCGGGCATTACTCATGCGGTGACGGAGTGACAGACGGATGACCTTCTCCGTCGGAGCAATCTTCTCGGCTTTTCCCCAAAGGAAATCACTGGCTTCATAACCTCCCAGTGCCCCTCCTTCGGCCGCACGCGACTGGTCCTTCTGTACCGTAAACTCGTACGCATTGACATCCCCGGGGGAAGCAAACGGATAATAGCCATAAATGTCGACGGGAGTATGTTCGTCCTTCCAATAGATGTCGTAGGCAGCATCCCAACGGTAGGCAGCCTCATCAAATGTATGCTTTACATTGGTGGCACGGTTGCCGGCGTCCTGCAAGATTCCGGGGACATTCCCCTGGTAATCGACGACATACACGCCCATGACGTCACCGTCACAGAAACCGCCGTCGTCCACACGCGTCAGTGCCAGCTGGTCAATCTCTCCTGCCAGGGTAATCGGCACTCTTTCTGCCTGTCCCGACAGGACCGTCTCTTCCTTGCAGGCGGACAGCCCGCCCAACAGGACGAGACAGAGAATCCCCATATAATGATAAATGATGTTCTTCATAGCTTGTATTCTTTCTGTTCATCCGATGTTCATTCAGCCACTCCCCCGTGGTCCACTCCGTCGTCTTCCCAACCGCCGATGCCCACATTGATTCCATTACTTGTCTTGTTGACCGTGATGGTGAAGGTATGGCGATAGCCGGAACGGAAGGTCATCTCGGAGGGCTGTTCCCCCTGCGTCAGGTTATAATCCTTGCCGTCGACGGTGATGGTCACCAACCCTTCCACGGCAACCGTCTGCGGGACAACGAGTGCCTTGTAGCCCGCTTGTTCTTTCAGCGGACGCAAAGCCTGCGGTTTACCGTTTGCCACCACCTTCCCTGTCGCCAGGTCGACAGACGCGCGTGTCTGCAATCCGTTGAGCGTTACCGTCACATCGGCCGCCGCCAGGCTCTCCTCCGTAAAGCCATTTCCGGGTTTGACCAGGATGTGTGCCTGGCTGAGCACATGATTGACCGCCACACTCACGGCACGGTTCGTCGGAGATACCCCGACGGCTTTCCCCCACAGGAAATACCCCGACTTATAGCCGGCTGGTGTCGACTGGTCGGCAGGGACGTCCACTGTCAGGTCATGCACAGAAACCGTCTGCCGATAAGGATAGTATACATAAAAGTCCGCCTTGGTCCGATTGTCCGACCAATAAATCGGTTCGTCAGGCGTCCAGGAACCGCCATAGCTGAAACGCATGTTGTGCACATGGTTGCCGGAAGGCTGCAACGCGCCCGCCTGTCCCTGGTCGTAATTCACCACAAACACACCGACGGCATCTCCCGCCTCAAAGCCGTCGTCAGTTGCCCGCGCCACGGCATAACCTGTCGAAGAGCAGTCCAACGCAATGGGCAGGGGTTTCTCAGGTTCAGGTTCCGACGGTGGAAGAATCTCGTCAGTTCCACCTCCTCCCGATGAGCAGGCTCCCAGCAGCAGGCACATTGCCACCGTCTGCATACAATTTGTTATTCTTTTCATAAAGGTTCTTTTCTGATGAGTGGATGACAAAAGTAGCAAACTATCGCACGACGGTCAACTTTTAGTAAGGTTCAATTAAGTCCAAACATGAAAATAGCTCCACACAACCCAGTTCCTCTCCCAACCCAACACAAAGGTTTAACCCAATAACCCTGGGGGATTGACCCGATAAGCCCTGGGGATTGATGGACCAAAGTATTATACTTAGGCACCCTAAGTATTATACTTAGCCTACCTAAGTATAATACTTTGGTCTGTCTAAGCCGGGGTTTAATCCGGTCTATCCCGTACTTTAGTCTGCCAAAACCCCAGGCTTGGTTTATCAAACACTTACGTTTCCCCTGCCAGAGCCCTGTCTTTGCCGCGTCAGACCACAGAGACCGGCTCTCCCAACGCACCATTCAAGCCCCGATCGGTCATTAGCCGTCGGGTAGATTGCTCTGTCCCCTGAATGGTCTAATGAGCAAGTTGGATTAA
This sequence comes from Mediterranea sp. ET5, assembly GCF_023337025.1. NCBI lineage: Bacteria > Pseudomonadati > Bacteroidota > Bacteroidia > Bacteroidales > Bacteroidaceae > Mediterranea > Mediterranea sp. ET5. The sequence continues at coordinate 46,390 of NZ_JAMBLN010000010.1, forward strand.
ATAAATTACCCCTTCTCTGCATTGCCGAAAGCAAGAGAAGGGGTAATCGGAATCGTACTATTTGTAAAAATCATTTCAGCTGGAGGGCAAGTCTTCCTTCATATAATGAGCAAAGCCGTATGCTGAGGACCTATCGGCATATCCTCCGACACTTGACGAAGAAGCTTTGCTGTGTTCACGCAGACTGCGCTGCCGTTCATTGTCGCGGGCATACTCACGCAGAGTTTTTTGTTCGCCTGGCTGGTACAACGAGCTTTCCAGCACCACATAGTCGAGGATGTTGCCAACCGGAGTCAGGTGGGGCAACAACTTCTGATCCAACAGTCCACGGAAGGCTCCTTCATATTCGCAGCAGACCTTCCCGTCACGTTGGAAAATACGATAAGTGAAGTTCGACCATGCCGTGTGGATGACAATCTCTTTGGGCAAGACTTCTGCCGTTGCCGACAAATCGTAAGCATGGTCTTTGATTCTGATGATTTTCTTGCCGGGCAAGCATTGAATCTCCGTTGCCCAGAAGTCGGAGTTGGAGAGTTGATCGACGATGTCACTCAAACTCTCTCTAATTACAAACTGAATTTTCATGGCTCTCGCCTTTCTGCAAGGACTTTATTATGGCATTAGACATATCTCTGATGTAAAAATAAAAGAGAAAAGGATGTCTTGAACTTTTCATTACCATCTTTTAACAAAAAGAAGACAATAGGCATACAAATCAAGACAAAATGACAAAGGCAGCGCCCAATGAGCCATAAGATATTTCAAAAAGAATACAATTACATGACAACAATCCGCCTCATTCAAACCGGATGGACTTGGCCGGATGGATACGTGATATCAGATAGGAAGGACCTATCAGGATGGCTACCGAAATAATCAGCGTAGCCACATTCAGCAGCAGCCACAAGCCCACATTGAAATGAATGGGAACCGCGTCCAGGTAATAATTCGCAGGATCGAGTTTTATCCAACGGAAGTATTTCTGCGAAAGGCAGAAGGCAAGGGCTATGACATTCCCCCACAGCATGCCTTTGCCGATAATGAACGTCGAAAAGTAGAGAAAGATTTCGCGGATGGAACGATTATTGGCACCCAGTGCCTTCAAGATACCAATCATATTCGTACGTTCCAGGATAATGATTAACAATCCGGAAATCATCGTAAAACCTGCCACTCCCAGCATCAGGACCAGAATGACCCAGACGTTGACATCCAGCACGTCGAGCCAGGCGAACAGTTGGGGGTTGAGGTCGCGAATCGTCTGTGTGAAGTAGGTGTTTCCATAGCGGTCCACCAACGTATCAACCACTTTGCCCACATCGTAACGCATGTCCTCCAACTTGTCATAATCGGCAATGGAGACCTCGATGCCGCTCACCTGGTCCGGCTGCCACCCGTTCAACCTGTTGACCGTATAGAGGTCGCCTATCAGGAACAATTTGTCGTACTCGGAAAAGTTCGTTTCATAGATGCCGGCAATCTTCAGCCGACGGGCACGCACGTTGTCATTGATATAGTAGGTATAGATGGCATCTCCCAACTTCAGCCGGAGCTTGTCAGCCAGCAAACGAGAAATCAGCACCTGATTCGATGCCGCACTGTCGGTAAATGCCGGTATCTCTCCTTCCAGCAGGTAACGTCGGTAGAAATCCATCCGGTATTCACCGGCAACACCCTTCAATACCATCCCCTGGAAACTGTCATCGGTCTTGATAATGCCCGGCTTCGTGGAGAAACGTTGCACGTGCGACACACCGGGCACATCGGCCAACCGATGCAGCAGGGTGTCATTTGCCGAGACGGGATAGGTCTCATAGGATTGTGTTCCCCGGAAATTACTGATTTGAAGGTGAGAGCCGAACCCAATGACTTTGGAACGCACCTCATCCTTAAACCCGATGACCACACACACCGACACCAACATGATGGCAAGTCCCAGCGACATGCCAATCATTGCAATGCGGATGGCAGGTTTCGCCACCTGACGTTTGTTTTCGCCTTGGGCATAGATGCGTCGTGCCAGAAAGAATTTATAGTTCATCGTTCTAGGAGTTTCTTACGTCGCACAAAATAAGGAAGTTTCCCGTAAAAAAGAAAGCCCCGTCCCGGTTTATTTGCAGCTGTCCGCTCACTCCGTCCTCCCGGGATAAGCTTCCAACGCCTTGTGAAGTACAAACAGGGCACGAATCAGGTCTTCTTTCTTCAAGACATACGCGATGCGCACCTCGTTGCGTCCGGCTCCGGGTGTCGTATAGAATCCGGCAGCCGGCGCCATCATGACGGTCTCTCCTTCATAAGAGAAATCAGACAGGCACCAGGCGCAGAATTTCTCGCTGTCATCGACCGGCAACTTGGCAACCGTGTAAAAAGCACCCATCGGGATGGGCGAATAAACCCCAGGGATACGGTTCAGTCCGTCAATCAGGCATTTCCGACGTTCCACATATTCATCATATGTATCACGCAGGTAATCCTCGGGAGTTTCCAACGAGGCTTCGGCAGCAATCTGACCGATGAGCGGAGGACTCAGGCGGGCCTGACAGAACTTCATCACAGCCTGACGTACCGCCTTGTTCTTTGTAATCAGGGCACCGATGCGGATACCGCATTCAGAGTAACGCTTCGACACGGAGTCGATGAGTACCACATTGTCCTCGATGCCTTCCAGATGACATGCCGAAATATAGGGGGAACCGGTATAGATAAACTCCCGGTACACTTCATCGGAGAAAAGATAAAGGTCATACTTCTTCACCAGATCACGAATCTGGTTCATCTCCCGACGTGTATAGAGATAGCCCGTCGGGTTGTTCGGATTACAGATCAGGATGGCTTTGGTCCGTTCATTGATCAGCTCTTCAAACTTCTCTACTTTGGGCAACGCAAAACCTTCCTCGATGGTCGTCGTGACCGTACGGATCACAGCTCCCGCCGAAATGGCAAACGCCATGTAGTTGGCATAAGCCGGTTCAGGTACAATGATTTCATCTCCGGGATTCAGGCAGGACAGGAAGGCAAACAGTACGGCTTCCGACCCACCGGTCGTGATGATAATGTCGTCGGCATCCAGATGAATGTCAAAACGCCGGTAATATCCCGTCAGCTTCTCACGGTAACTGCGATAACCCTGACTGGGACTGTACTCCAAAATCGTACGGTCAATGTTGCGAATCGCATCCAAAGCAACTTGGGGTGTAGGCAAGTCCGGCTGTCCGATATTCAAATGGTAAATGTGGGTTCCGCGCTGTCTGGCTGCCTCAGCAAGAGGTGCCAGCTTTCTAATCGGAGATGAGGGCATCTCCGTTCCTCGTATAGATATTTGTGGCATGATACGATTCTGATTGTAACTGATGTTATTGATGTCCGTTATTGGTGTGCAAAGATAAGGGCTAACGGCTAATCGGGCAAACAAAACCCTGATTTTTGTTCTTCCGGGCAACAATAAGACAGGAGAAAGCACTGTTTCCTGTCAAAAGTGCACAACCCATACCGGACCATGATGCACCGTTCTTCCGCTACCGTTCACTTCCACTTCTTTCTCTTCAGGTAAAGCGCTACGGCAACCCCCAGCACCAGCATGATGCCCCATGCCAGCAGATAGCCATACCGCCAATCCAGCTCCGGCATCCACTTGAAGTTCATCCCCCACACTCCCGCCAGGAAGGTCAAAGGGATGAAAATGGTTGAAACAACCGTCAGACGGGTCATAATGTCATTCATCCGCAAATCATTGTTCGAAATATAAAGGTCCATCAGGGACGAAAGTGTCTCCCGGCAACTGTCTATGGTCTGCACAACGTACAGCAGATGGTCGTTGACATCATTGAAGAAGGCACGGTTATTCTTCTGCAACAAGGCCGAATCGGAATGCAACAGTCTCGAAAACTGTTCTTTCAGGGGGTAGACCGTCTGCTTCATCACCAGGTATTGTTTCCGCAAGAGACGAATGCGGATACCCGTATCCCGGTCGTCGGCGTTCTCGAACAAGGCAGACTCCAACACCTCCAGGTCATCATCAATGCGTGAGACCACCGACACATAATTGCCCACTAGGCTGTTGAACAGGACACTCAACAGGAAGTCACTGTTGCGCTCACGGACTTTCAGGATATTGCCACGGATGGCCTGCACTACATCGTCAAAGAAACGGTTCTCCTCCTCCATGAATGTCAGTACAAAGCCATTGCCCTGCACCAGACATAGGTGGGTCTGACGGATGTCCCCGTCCTCCTCATCAGTAGGAACAGCCGACAATTTGCTGATGACCACATTGTAGGATTCACGTTCTTCTATCTTACTGGGATGCCCGACATTGAGGATGTCCTGCATCGTGAGGAAGCTTATCTGGAAATGGGCACATACCCGACGCACCGTCTCCGTATTACGCAGTCCGTGGATTTGCAGCCAGTGGATGCGTCCGGGAAGCAACTTCTGCTCAATGGAAGCAAAATCGTCCGCCGACGTTTCTTCAAAACTCTTGGCATCGTAGGTACACAGATGGAAATGCGTAGGTGTTTCACTTTCGCCGTTATACACCAGATGTTCACTCAACAGATTGTTCTTCATAGCGTCTAAAACCATTTAATCCGACGGAATACAATGAATGTCAAAGCTGACAACAGGACCGAAGCGGCAACGATTGCCACGAAGGCATGGGGAAAACTGTCCAAATGAATGTCTACGTTCATCCCATAGAAGCTGGCTATCAATGTCGGAATCATCAGCGTAATGGAAAGGCTCGTCATGCGTTTCATGATGGCATTCACATTGTTTGAGATAATCGATGCAAACGCATCCATCGTCCCCGTGAGAATGTCGCTGTAGATGTTGACCGTACTGTTTGCCTGCCGCAACTCGATCAGTACATCTTCCATCAGTTCCACATCGAGGAAATCCGTATCCTGAAAAATGGACTTCAGGCGCCCGATCATCACTTCGTTTCCACGAATCGAGGTATTAAAGTAAACCAATGTCTTCTGCAACCGCATCATACGCAGCAGGTCCTCATTGCGGATGCTTCTTTCCAGTTCCTTTTCCGCCTCATTGACATCGTTGTAAATCTGCTTCAGGTATTTCAGGAACCAGACCGCCGAGGAGTAAATCAGGCGCAGAATCAAATCGAGCTTATTACGTACGAAAACATTCTTACGACGTGTATGCTCGATGAAATCAGGCAACATCTCCGTGTGATAATAACAGACCGAAACAATGATGTCATTGTTCGTCATGATGCCGATAGGTACTGTCGTAAAAGGAATCCCGTCCGGTGCGTCATGCACGGGGACCGGTATACGCAGGATGGTGAGCAACCAGTTGTCCTCCATTTCCGTACGGGGACGTTCATCCGTATCAGCCACATCGTCCAAAAAAGATTGGGGAACATGCAATGTCTCGGTGAGAAACTTGAAGTCTGCCTGGTCCGGGCATACTACATTCACCCAGCTATTGGGTTGCCATTCGGTTTTTTCCACAAAACCGGCCGACTCGCAATAAAGATATTGTCTCATCTTATAGCCTCCTTTCATTTCATTCCGCAAAGGTCCGGTTTACCTCCAGACGAGAAGCTGTCCCTCCTTCTTGTAAACCGAAGCTCACGAAAGCTCAATCATTCATAGTTCTGTTCGGCAGTGCCGTCCTTCCCATGAATGATTTAAAGGAAAAGCCCTGCCGATGATTAATAATCTGTATTCTGTTCTCGCGAATAAGGGTCGTCCATAAAGTCTGACTTGTTAAAACTGCCGCAAAAGTACGTAAAATCGTCGGATTCTATTTCGCAGGAAAACCTAAAATTATTTGTTTCCGGAAGGAGTGTCTCCCTTAAGTACCGGCAACGCCCAATGATACTTCACAGCCAGGATGCGTGCCATGAAGACACTCACACCGCTCACCAGCTCGGTCACCGTCATCGCCAGTCCCAGCCAATGACACAAGCCGTAAACCAGCCCCCCGATGACACAGGCAATGGCATAAATCTCCTTACGGAAAATCAACGGGACCTCATTGATAAACACATCCCGGATGACACCGCCGGCAGCTCCGGTTATGGTACCCATGATAATTGCCACCCACAACGGGAAATGAAGCGCCAAGGTCTTCTCTACTCCCACGACGGTAAACAAAGCCAGACCGATGGTGTCAAACAGAAAGAACGTGTTCTGCTGACGGATGAGGAACTTCCCGAAAAGGATGACACCAACAAGCGCCAGGGCGGAGCAGATCAGGTAAATGGAATTTGTCATCCAGAAAGGAGTCACGTCAAGCATCAGGTCACGGATGGTTCCGCCGCCAATAGCGGTCGCCACGCCCACGACATAGGCACCAAACCAATCGAACTGTTTGGCAGAAGCAAGTCGGATGCCACTGATGGCGAAAGCAAAGGTCCCGATGAACTCAAGGACCTGCACAAAGGTAGGTATGTACATCATGTTTAGTTGCAGTTAAAAAAGAATCAGGATACTACATTCACGGGGGCACCTCTCAAGTATTGCTTCAGGTTGGTTACAGCCTGCTCCATCAATCGTGTACGGGCATCGAGCGTTGCCCAGGCAATATGAGGCGTAATGTAACAGTTGCGGGCCGTAAGCAACGGGTTATCCCCGGCAGGAGGCTCGGAAGAAAGCACGTCGAGACCGGCGGCATAAAGCTTACCCGCGTTCAACGCGTCTGCCAGGTCCTGTTCGTTAATCAGTTGTCCACGTGCCGTATTAATCAGAATAGCCGTAGGCTTCATGGAATTGAGCAAGGCAGCATTGACCATGCCTGCATTATCAGCACGCAAAGGACAGTGCAAGGTCACGATGTCACATTCCCGGAACAATACTTCCAGCTCCGCTTTGGTAGTCCCTGCCGGCAGCCGGTTGATGTTCGCCGAAGTACATATATAAATCTCCATGCCGAACGCTTTCGCCAGTTTCACCACCGCCCGTCCGATATTGCCCATTCCAACAATGCCGATTCGCTTGCCGGCCAGTTCCACCAACGGGGTATCCCAATAACAGAAGTCCCCTTTCGCTTGCCATACACCTCGCCGGTTCTGTTCCGTGTAGTGCGAGATATCATACAGGATGTTGAAGATATGTGCAAAGACCGCCTGCGCCACAGAGTCCGTACTGTAGGCAGGTATGTTGGTCACGGTAATACCATGACGGGCTGCGGCCTGAATATCCACCACATTATAGCCTGTTGCCAACACACCAATGTATCGCAAGGAAGGCAGGTTATCCATGATGTCGGCATCCAGAACCGTTTTGTTTGTAATCAGTATTTCGGCTCCCTTCGCCCGTTCCAACACCTCTTCCGGCCGGGTGCGGTCATAAATCTTACATAGTCCCAACTCTTCAAAACCCTGCCATGATAAATCACCGGGATTGAGGCAATAACCATCTAATATAACAATGTTCATTTCAAATTCTCCGTTTTATGTTTGTTACTTGCTTGCATCCTCCGGGAGGGAGGAGCAGTCGTTTATTTATATTTGTCACCCCATAAAGCCTGCATCCGGTCTTTCAGCTTTTGTTCAGCAGCATTGGCCTGCGGTTGCCACAAGCGTGCCTCTGTCAACTCATCGGGCATGAACTGTTGCTTTACGAAGTGTCCCTCATAATCATGGGCATATTTATACCCGTCCCCATACCCCAACTGCTTCATCAGTTTGGTCGGCGCATTGCGCAAATGGAGCGGGACAGGCTGATTGCCGGTCTGACGCACGAGCTCCAATGCACGGTTGATTCCTTCATAAGCAGAATTACTTTTGGGACTGGTAGCCAGATAAACCGTCACTTCCGCCAAAGGAATACGTCCTTCAGGCCATCCGATTTTCATCACCGCTTCAAAAGCCGCATTGGCAAGCAACAGTGCATTCGGATTTGCCAAGCCGATATCTTCCGCGGCGGAAATCAGCAAGCGCCGGGCAATAAAGGCAGGGTCCTCTCCCCCCTCAATCATACGTGCCAGCCAGTACAACGCTCCGTCGGGATCACTGCCCCGAATGGACTTGATGTAGGCAGATATGATATCGTAATGCATCTCGCCATCCTTGTCATAGGCCAGCGGGTTCTGCTGGAGACGTTCCACAACTTTCTCGTCAGTGATGACCACCGGTTCGTCTGAATCTGCTTCAACGACCAGTTCCAGGATATTCAGCAACTTGCGTGCATCTCCCCCGGAATAACGGAGCATGGCATCGGTTTCCTTCAGCTCGATGGCACGTTTGGAAAGTTCCACGTCCTGCGTGACGGCACGGTGCAGCAACTCCAGCAAGTCCTCTTTCTCCAACGACTTCAGTACATAAAGCTGGCAACGCGACAGCAGCGGTCGTATGACTTCAAACGAAGGATTCTCGGTCGTCGCCCCAATCAGTGTGATGACCCCTGTCTCTACTGCGCCCAGCAACGAATCCTGCTGCGATTTGCTGAACCGGTGAATCTCGTCAATAAACAGAATCGGACTCGCCTGCGAAAAGAACCGTCCGTTCTTCGCACGTTCGATGACGTCACGGACATCTTTCACACCCGACGTCACCGCACTCAATGTGTAGAAAGGTGTTTCAAGTTTATGGGCAATGATTTGTGCCAACGTCGTCTTCCCCACCCCGGGTGGTCCCCACAAGATGAACGAGGAGATACGTCCGGAGTCAATCATCTTGCGCAAAATGGCTCCGGGGCCTACCAGATGTTTCTGCCCTATATATTCGTCCAAGGTCTTTGGACGCATACGCTCTGCCAATGGTTGCATGTCTCAGTTGGTTTTAATGTTTTAGGTATGTTGTTCAATCCTTATTCAAATGCCATTCAAACGTCTCTTTCCCGAACTTCGCTAGAACGTCAGCTTCACTGCCAGGCGGACACCGTGCTTATGGACACCGGGATGGTCCAGGTAATTCACACGACGCACATAATCCACCTGCAACAGACGGAATATGTTATGTACTCCCACCATCAGCTCCACATAGGGCTTTCCGTGCTCCATGATGAAGCTTGACGGCTCACCATCCCGCACAGGAAAGAGATAGAGGCTTCCGTCCTGGTTGAGGCTGGGATTGTTTTTGTCGGTCAACGTTCCGTAGAATGCCTTTACTCCGAAATGTTCACGCCATTTCAGACGACGAAGGAAAGGTATGCGGTTAAGGATTTTACCGTTCATGTCATAATCCACATCAATGGAGGCGTAGCGGTCGCTCAGGAACTCCATATTGGTGAGCATGCTGAAGCTGCCCCGTTGAAGGAAATACGAAGTATTGGCAGGCGCCATCAGCAGCAAGGGGAAAGGAACCTTGTTCCACTGCGCACCCGCCTTCAGCGTGATGTCCATTTTGCCCCACGACGAAAGCCAAAGCCGCTTGTAGATGGAAGCTTCCGTGAGGTGATAGGAATAATCGCCTCCCATCACCCCTTTCAATCCCACGGTATGTCCCAAAGTGAAGACAGGGGCATTACGGTTCACCGGACGACGGGACTGCTTGGTATTAATATAGGTCTCATGCGGTGCATAGCGCAAGGTGACGGATGCTTCGGTTGTAGTCAAGCGGTCAACCAACGTAGGCGTCGCATTCCCGTCGTTGAGTATGTATTGCAATTTGCCGGTCGGTTCATCAACGGTACGGCGCAGCTCCAGCTTGGTCGAGAAACCACTGAACGATTCATACTCATACCGAAAAGCAAGTTTGCGGAAATACATCATCTGGTCCACGGTAGTAGTCTTAAGCGAACCGAACATATTATCCTTGTCCATCGTCAGGAACTTGTCAAGCGGAGACATCACATCCGACTGATAAGTCAGTGCCACAGAATGACGCGGAAACTCAAAAGGCATATAGGCCTTCTTCTCGAAAGAATATTCCACTTCGCCCATGTATTTGGAACGGTGGTCCTTGAACCCATAAGCATAGTAGCCTTTGAAAAAGAGATGAGGATGGAGGTTCGCAGTCGTAGCTCCTCCCATACGCAAGCGCAATCCATCGACATAATTACTGGATACGACCGTACTGAGAGGTCCTATGTCAATCTTACTCGGCGTCTTCTCGGAACCGGTTTCCACATAGTTCTCAGCGAACAGTCGCAGAATCCAGATGACAGGCTTGGCACCGGGAGTCTTCTGCAGATTATCTACAAAATGATCCATCTCTGCTTCCTTTTGGGTCAACGGGAGTGAACGGGCATCCTGCCAGAACCCCTCGTTCTTCAGATAAGCATCCGGACGCATTTCCTCCTTGCGGGCATTTCCGAAAGCCTTCTCATCAATCGGGTCAAACGAAAAATCCGAATAGCGTGTCAACCTCCGCACGACCGCTCCCTGGAATTTCTTGAACGGATAGATTTTGGTAGACATATCATCTACAGACAAGCCCCAATAGCCGTTAGGCATCTTCTCGTAGTCCTGCTTCAAGGACAAGTCTTCCACAAAGTTCACCCCGGTATGTTTCGGCAGATTCATGATGCACCGACGCACCGTGTACGAAGAGTCTGCCAGGACATACAGATGACCGGTAAAGCCAAAATCCTGGGAATTATAGGGTACGAATGTCAGGTGAAAACACTTCTCACGCTCCACGTAAGTCGTGTCCATGATATAATATTTATAGAAGGAGATGGCACCGTCAGCAATCGGACTGACAAATTTCTTACGCAACAGGTAGATACTGTTGTCATAGATATCCACGTCGGCAAATACGTCCTGCAACACTTCATCGACAACATCACCCAAGTGGAACAGATCGTCAATTCCCGACGAACGGACGCCTTCTACCAGGGTCTTCTCACGACGCGGGTCTTTGCGATAGAGCACCTCTGAAGAGGTTTCCTTGACCGAGACCGGGAGAACCAGGTTATCCCCCTCCGGACTGACTTCCAACTGGTCCAACAGAAAAGGCATCTTCTTCAGTACTCCCTTGTTCAGCGACATGGGATTGATATCATCCAAAGAAATGTTCAGCTTCTCATACTTGTGATAGCGGTAATAATCGTTGTCCTCCAAACGGTTCCGCTTCTTGGCAGCAATGACCTTACGCATCATCACCACAGCCGGATTATCTTTTTTCCGGTAACGTTCCCGTCCGGGACGCACGACCATCTCCTGCAACAGTACATTATCCGGCGCCAGCTCAATATTGAGACGTTTGGTTTCTCCCGGAATGATGGCAACAGTCTTCGACTTATAACCAACGGCTGAAAAAGTCAATGAATGCCAGTCCTCTCCAATCCGGACATAGTAGTCTCCACTGTTGTCTGTACGCCCCACTCCCCGTCCTTCATGAGAGATGGATATGTAAGGCAACTTTTCCCGAGTCAAGGAGTCAACCACCACTCCACGAATCTGTGCATTCAAAGGCAGAAACATACTTATCAACCATACGATCAGACCTATCTTATGTACATCACGTCTTGTCATCTTAGTTAGCATTGTAAAGGATGAATTGGCAAAAGTAATCCTTCGCGAACAATATCAGGGAAAAGCCGAATCAGATTAACTATTAATAACATGAGCCTTGAATTCTTGAAAACAGTGTCCAGACACTCTGTTTGTATGGGATTATACAAATTCCTGGATATAAAAACAGATTAACAAACTTCCGTAAATGCCTACACGAAAGAAAGCACACGATGTCCCTTACCACGTGCCTGGAGGCATAAAAAAACGGGCTCTTTTCCCAAAGCACCCGTTTTAAGTTTTCAATAGGTATTAGTTTTTTTAAGGTAAAAAGATTGTTTTCAGGATAACGTTGCAAAGGAACACCCTTTTTTTATAGTATCCAAATATATTTTCATGTTAAAAAACATGTTTTGCATGGATAAGTGTCTTTTTAACAATTGGGCTTCTTCCTTTGCCATGAGATGCTCCAAAGATAGCAGAAAAATACAGGAACCGTGTACATCCGTCGGAAAAAAATTGTGACGCAAATGCAATATCCGATCCGCCTTGCCGACCTTCTATAAAAGGTAAGGATAAGACGAACGGAACGACCAGGGACAGACAAACAGAAAGTACGCGTACAGTTAAAGACGTAAAGAACTTAAGAACTCAAAAACTTAAGACGGAATAAACTGCATCCCAAAAAGAATCATTACTTTTGCTGCCAATTAGATAACAATGACTTACTATGACTGAAAAAACATCGGAAACAGTAGAGAAGAAAAGCTTGAACTTCATCGAGCAAATGGTTGAGAAAGACTTGCAAGAAGGTAAGAACGGAGGAAGGATACAGACCCGCTTCCCGCCCGAACCTAACGGATATCTACACATCGGACATGCCAAAGCCATCTGCATGGACTTCGGTATTGCAGCCAAGCACAATGGCGTATGCAACCTCCGCTTCGACGATACGAACCCTACCAAAGAAGATACTGAATACGTGGATGCCATCAAAGAGGACATCGAATGGCTGGGCTTCAAATGGGGGCATGAATATTATGCCTCTGACTACTTCCAGCAGTTGTGGGATTTCGCTGTGCGCCTGATCAAGGAAGGCAAAGCCTACATCGATGAACAGCCGGCTGAAGTCATCAGCGAACAGAAGGGCACACCGACCCAACCGGGAGTGGAAAGCCCTTACCGCAACCGCCCCATTGAAGAGAGTCTGGCTCTCTTTGAAAAGATGAACAGCGGTGAGCTGGAGGAAGGTTCTGCCGTACTCCGTGCAAAGATTGACATGGCAAACCCGAACATGCACTTCCGTGACCCCATCATCTACCGCATTGTAAAGACTCCCCATCACCGCACCGGCGACCAGTGGAAGGCTTATCCGATGTATGACTTTGCACATGGACAAAGCGACTTCTTCGAAGGAGTAACCCACTCACTCTGTACCTTGGAATTCGTATCGCACCGTCCTCTTTACGACTTGTTCATCGATTGGTTGAAGGAAGGTAAAGACCTTGATGACAATCGTCCCCGTCAGACTGAATTCAACAAGCTCAATCTGAACTATACCCTCATGAGTAAACGAAACCTGCTCACCCTGGTGAAAGAGGGACTGGTCAGCGGATGGGATGACCCCCGCATGCCGACCTTGTGCGGATTGCGCCGTCGTGGTTACTCCCCAGAATCTATCCGTAACTTTGTGGACAAGATTGGCTATACGACCTACGATGCTCTGAATGACCTCGCCCTGTTGGAGAGTGCCGTCCGGGAAGACCTCAATGCACGGTCGACACGCGTATCAGCTGTCATTAACCCCGTCAAACTGGTCATCACCAACTATCCCGAAGGACAAGTGGAAGAGATGGAAGCCATTGACAACCCGGAAGACCCGAATTCACCGACTCACACCATCGAATTCGGACGGGAACTGTGGATGGAGCGTGAAGACTTCATGGAGAATGCACCCAAGAAGTATTTCCGCATGACACCGGGACAGGAAGTACGCCTCAAGAATGCCTACATCGTGAAATGTACAGGATGCAAAAAGAATGCAAACGGTGAGATTGAAGAAGTCTACTGCGAATACGACCCGCAGACCAAGAGCGGGATGCCTGATAGCAACCGGAAAGTAAAAGGCACCCTCCATTGGGTGAGCTGCGCACACTGTGTGCCTGCCGAAGTACGTCTGTACGACCGTCTGTGGAAAGTAGAGAATCCGCGTGACGAAATGGCTGCCATACGGGAAGCGAAGAACTGCTCTGCCCTCGATGCCATGAAGGAGATGATCAACCCGGATTCGCTTACCATCCTGACCAACTGCTACGTGGAGAAGTATGCCGCCGGCAAGAAGCCGCTGGACTACCTCCAGTTCCAACGCATCGGCTACTTCACTCCTGACAAGGACTCCACCCCCGACCATCTGATCTTCAACCGTACCGTGTCACTCAAGGACACTTGGGGCAAGATGAACAAATGAGCATAAGATTGACGAGCCAACAAGGAAGCCTAACGGACTGTAAACACAATCCCCCTGCATGGGAACATGTCCTCCCCTCTTTGTTGGCTCTTCAACTTTTCACCCTCATAACCTATTACCTACATTGTAGACCAACATGAAGACAAGAGAAACTATCCAGATTCTGGAACGACAACTAGACGAAGCACCACACTCACCCCAATTATGGGAGGACCTCGGAGACATGTACATCCAGGCAGAGCAGGTCGACAAGGCTATCGAAGCATACGAGTTTGCCTTGGCTCTCGAACCCGAACGGGAGAGTGCAAAGTGCAAGAAGCACATTGCCTATCTGGCGACGCAGGACCCCAAAAAGCAACAGGCAGGCAAGGCTTTCCTGCAAAAATATTGCGTGGAGCACCCTGAGGACAGTGAACTACAGAATATTGTCGACCACTTCGAGCTGCTGGACAACGTAAAAATCGAGACTTCCCTCTCTCAAGAAATCCAAGAGCTGGAAAAGGATATTCCCTTCGAAGGAGAGCTGGACTGGGAACTCATCCGAGACCCACAGGCAACGACAACAGATTATGACCCAATCATCGACGCACTATGGGTTCATCAGCACTTCAGTACCCTCCACGAAGTAATCAATATACTGATACACCTCCATCCTGAAGATGCCAACCTCTTTATGATGTACGGACGCCTGCTGATGTGCAGGCATGAATACGACCAGGCCAGACGCTACTTCGAAAAAGCGCTTCTCAAAGCGGATGACGACCCTCAACGTGATTACTACCTCGGTATCTTTGGCTACGAATTCCATATCCGCCAGTTCTACCTGGAAGCCTTTGACTATTACTGCCAGATCCGTACGGACGAGGAGCGGTGCGAACAACTCCCCTACATGGCACGTTGCTGTCTGGAACTGGATTATAAACCGCTTTATGGCTATTTTATCGGTCAGCTTGACCCGGCAAACAACGGAGACGACTACAGGAATATCATCCGTGCCTTTCATGACTGTCTGCCCATGAACTTGAGCAACACAGAAGTCAAGGAATTCCTGCTCAAACTGTTCGACCGCTATAATCCTTAAACCTTTCTATTTATTATGGGCTCTATTGCATTCTATCTTCAGTGGTGTCTCGACCACCTGAATTACTGGACCATCACGTTGCTGATGGCCATCGAAAGTTCTTTCATCCCATTTCCTTCAGAAGTCGTCGTGACCCCGGCGGCCTACAAGGCTGCTGAAGGCGAACTGAACGTTGTCTGGGTAGTGGTGTTTGCCACACTCGGCGCCAACATCGGCGCATTGTTCAACTATTACCTGGCTTACTTTGTCGGACGCCCCATCATCTATCGCTTCGCTGCCAGCCGATGGGGACGCCTTTGCCTGATTGACGTGGACAAAGTGAAAAAGGCAGAGGCCTTCTTTGACCGCCACGGTGCCGTATCGACTTTTGTCGGACGTCTGTTGCCCGCCATCCGCCAGCTCATCTCCATCCCGGCAGGACTGGCACGCATGAAACTGTCGACCTTCCTGCTCTACACGACATTGGGAGCCGGTATCTGGAACAGTGTACTGGCCACCGCCGGTTTCTACTTCCAGAAAGCGATGCCGCTTGACGAACTGATGGCAAAGGTGACGGAATACAACGATATCTTCAAGTATATCGTATTCGGCATCTTGGGACTTATCGTGCTCTATTTCGTTTACCTGGCTCTTACCCACAAACGGTCACCCAAGGCGGAATAAAGCCAGCTCACTGCCTGTCGGCTTTTCGGGAAGCAAACAACCAGTCATACAGGAACGGCACGTAACAAACAATCCCTGAAAGAAGCTCAAAGGGGACATGCATCCACACGGCAAATCCTGTATACTGGAACATGGCAAGCCATTGGATGGCGCAAAACAAATAGACAAAGAATCCTGCCATGGAACGGAACAGGGAAGACAGGCTCTGCAACAGGTCGACAACTCCACGGAACTCTCCTGCAGTCAACCCATAGACGGCACCCGGCAGAGCCACAGCCAGCGACAGCAATAACGGCCAACCTGCCAGGAAGGGAGAGCGCTCCAACGTGCCGGTGACACCCAACAGGATTTCATGGCGGGAGAATGTCACCCAACAAAGTATGATCAGATAAAACACCAACGATGCGCCGCCCAACAGCAAGGCCTGCCGGCGCTTGGGAGACAGACCGCCTCTGCGGCGACGGGAAATCACCCGGAAGATGGCTTGTGACAAGCCTGACTTGCGCCATACTCCCAGTCCCAACGTCAGAATGAACAGCGTAAACCAGGGCGATGCCTCCACGTTGGGCAACAGGCTCTGCAGCATCCAGCGGAATCCCTCCGGACTCAGCATGTTGCGCACGGGCCAATCATAGAGATTGCCTATCCAGGAAGCCAGGGCAAGGACAATGCCCGCCAGCAATACCACCAGCGTGGCTCTTCCGCTGTTCCACAGACTACTCATCATCCGGCTCCAGATTATTCAGGTCAAGTATACCCAGTTCAAGTGCACGCACAACCAGACGTACGGCATTCACCCCACTCCGCTCACCCGGTGCAAAGAGCCGGTTGACCAAATCGTTCTGGCGCTTCTCCAGGGACTTCACGCCGAAGGGAATACCTTTCAATCCTGTAATCATCTCCTTGGTATAACCTAGAGCCAGGTGGCGGAGCAGACGCTCGTCGTACTCATCGATGTCATAGTCGATGACAGATTGCTGACGGCGGACCTCGGCTAGCACAGCCTGACGGAACCGCGCTACAATCTTCTCCAGGATGGGCTGGTTGAACACCCATTGCTTGCCCTCCATGACACTCTGCACTTCAGTCTTCGTCAGCAACTCACCGGTCTTCAGGACAATACCGCTGGCACCGGCATCAAGCGCATCTACCCACAGTTTCTCATTCAGAATCTCGCCCGTAAAGATGAGCACCTTGACCTTGGGGTAACGCTTGCGGATGTTTTTGCAGATATCAATGCCCACGGTTGTCGAACCGCCCAGTCCCAAGTCGAGCAGCACCATGTCAGGCAAGCCCTGCTCCATCAGCGACCAGAAGTCCTTCTCGGTCATGGCTGTTCCCATGACTTCGGCTTCGGGTATTTCATTGCGGAAGATTTCTTCCGTACCTTTCAATTCCAGCTTTACGTCTTCGACGATAATTACTCTAAACTTTCTATCCATAGCTCTTTTATTAGTTGACGAGTTGACAAAGAGAACGAGCGGCCCAGGTGTCCGCCAGCAATCCGCTAACGGGATACGGCTTCTCCGGCACGACCTTTACTGGCTTTCGGCACCGTGAACCAGACGGTAAAACCTCCCCCGACTGCCGGCTCGGCATTGATGCGGCATCCTCTCAGCCCGGTAAACTCATCGTGTTCGCGTATGATTTGCTTACATACCAGATATTCTGTCCCCGTCAGCTGACCATCGGGCCCCTTCATGCGCTTCAGGTCGGGATAAAACAGCTCGTTCAGAACTGTCGACGGGAGTGACTGTCGCCGGTCTGTCAGACTGAAGCGGACAAAGTCACCATCCGGTTCCACTTTCAGCTCCAACGTCCCCTCCTCCGGACAGGCATACGCCGCCTCCAGCAGATTCTCCAGGAGGAAGGACAACAAGACCTTGTCGCCCGTCACCCGGACGGCTGCCGACTCTACCTGCAAAGCTAATGTAAAAGAGGATTTCTTATTCCGACGTTTCACATATTTTACTGCTGCTCCTGTCAGGACTTCCACGTCCACAGCCTGCCTGCGGAACGTCACGGCATCCAGCTGTCGCACCGCACAGGAGGTGAGCAACGTAAAGACTCCTTTATAGTAACCCACGAGCTCCTCCATCGCCTTCACTTGTTCCTTCTCTTCCGTGTGGGGCAATCCAGCCAACAGCCGGTCGGCTATCTGCTTGATGCGGTTGGGGTAATAGAGCGTCTCGTGCTTGATGGTCGAGAGGCAATTGTCAAGCACCAGATTCTGTACATGAAGTATGGTCTCTTCACGATAAGCACGTGCCTTGTCGTCGCGCACCAGCTCCAGGTCACGGAACGTCTGTCTCACCCGGATGGTGTTGTTGACCAGCAGGATGCTCACATAGCGTGCCATCAGTTCCAGCAACAAGACCTCTTCGGCACGCAACCGACGCACCGACTGGACCACGAACACACCCGGACACTGCTGCTCGCCGTCCTCTTCCACCAGCAAGGGGAAGCATCCCAGACATCCGTCTTCCGAGAATACGTTGGACTGGGCGGAGATGCACTCATCGACCCAGCGCGTCAACTCACCGTAAGCAGGCAAGGCAGGCCAGAAGACTGTCTCCGTACGGCGTGTTTCTTCACGGCGGAGCCCCACACCCCATGTCTGCAGAGGCAGGAGGTCATTCATTTCATCAAACGCTTCGTGCAAGAGAGCCTTCCATGCCAATCGCCAGTCGGCATCCGTTCCTCCGTCAAGGTTACGCATCGAGACACGCAGCAGGATGCGGTTGACCCGCAGAAGTTGTTCCAGGTTGAAACGGTAGAGCATCCGGTGACGGAAATAGAGCAGGTAGTAACCTGCCAGGAAGACCAGCAACAACGCAATACAGAGAATGATGCTCACGGTGGTGTTGCCCGACGAGTGCTCCATCTCCGTACAGTACGCCTCCAGCGACGCATCACGGCTCAACAGTTTGTAGAGATAAGCGTATGCCGTGTTGTTGTAATGGTATGTATCCCAGTCCTTCAATGCCAAGGCTGCCACGGCAACCTCGTTGCGTATATCCAGGATGACATAGTAGTCGGTATCAAAGTGCTCGCTCCACCAGGCTATCTCTGCGGCATCGCCTGTTCCGTAGAGTGTCATGAGCGGGGCGGAACGAGGCACGTGTTCCGTGAAATGAAGGTTGAGGTAGCGGATGGCTGAATCGGCATAAGCCAAGGCACGTCCGTGTTCCCGGTATACATTGGCAAAGTAAACGGAATCGGCATAAGCATCAGCCCGCTCCAGGTGTTCATCGTAATAGGAAGCCAGTCCGCCGCCTCCCGACGCCGGAGCGGAAGAACGGTTGCACGAGCTCCCCACTCCCATCGCCAACAGGCAGAGCAGGACTCCGACCGTCTTGCGCACCCCACGGGGCAGGCGGAAATAAAAACGGCTGCCCTCTCCCTGACGGCTCTCGACCGAGAAGAGACAGACACGAAAGAGTTCGTTGATCTTGCGGTATTTCTCAATGATGCCCTTGCAGTTCATCAGACCGAAGCCACTTCCCTTGTTACGCCTCAGCTCTTCGTCGGCATCCGTCCCGTGCAGTCCGATAGACGCCGGGTCGTAGACTTTCTCATGCACAATGCGTTCCACATCATCAGGCGACAGTCCCCGTCCGTTGTCCGTCACCGATATCTCCACATAGCTGTCGGTCTCTACCGCCTTCACCTCGATATGTCCCCCCTCGGGAGTGTACTTTCGGGCATTCTCCATCAGCGTGTTAATCATAAAGAGCGTCAGAGCCTTGTCCGCCTTGACACACGCGTCGGTAGGCTGCATGTCGAGCGTCTGCCGTTTCGTGTCGAACGCCTTGCGTCCCTTTGCCAGGATGTCAAACAGTTCCATCAGGCTGAACGTCTCAATGTTCAGGCTCAGCGTCCCCTGACGCATCTTTATCCAAAGTGCCAGAATCTCGTTGTACTCATTGATGCGGGTTGCCAGTTCGTCGATGTAGCGGTACTTCTCCTGCTTCACTTCGGGACGCTCCAGGTAGCCCAACGTCAACAGCTTGTGCACCTCGTTGATGATGCGGTCGATGTACGGGACAATGCCCGTCACAATACTTACGCACGCCTTTTTCACCAGATTCTGCCGCTTGTTGTCGACGATGTGCTGCTCATGGATGTATTTCTCCGACTCCAGCTTCCGGTACTCGCCTCCCAACATGGCAAAGTAGCGTGCATTGCGCACGGCATGTGTCCAGTAAGGACGAATCACCTCCAACAGGGCGCGCTCGTCCTTCGGAAGCCGATGACCGGCTTCAGGCATCATCTCCCCTTTCTCGTCAAGGGTGAAACGACAGCCGAAGAGAGACTCGAAATCAGCCTGCACCGCCTCTGACAGGCAGGTTGCCACCTCTTCTTCGTCCGCGTCCTCGTCAGGGACAGCCACAAGCAACCGACGGCTGAACTCCAGTGCCTGCCGGAGCTTCTCCACGTGTTGTGCGTTATTCTTCCGCCACCGTCGGTTCAAACCGACGAAGACGGCAATGACTACCACAATGGTCAGGATGACTGCCAGCAGCCAGGCATCCAACTGGGCAGACTCCCGTTCCAGACGTTCGTAGCGACTCTCCAGCTCTTTATCCTGACGGGTCACATCGAGGATGTCGAGGTAGATGTTGCGGTTGTAGTCCGACTGGTCCTTCAGACCCATTCCGGCATAGGCTATGCTGAGCTGCTCACGGATGCGGGCAATCCACTCGGGGACGGTCTGTACCTCGCGGCTGTTCATCCAGCGCAGTTCGAGCGGAATGCTGTCCTGCGGATGGTAAGCATACAGGTGATGGATGGAATCGGAACAGGCATAGTAATGATAGTGGTGGTAAGTCACATAGTCAAGCGCCCGCTGCAGGGAGTCGACGGCTTCCGCATAGCGTCCGCGACGGATAAGGCAAGTCCCCAACGTCCGGTAAGCTCCGGCAATCTGGTAAATGTCGCCATAATCGCGGAAACGCTGCAAGGCACGCCGTGCCAGGGACATGGGCAGCAGAGAATCAGGGACTCCATCAGGATTGAGCATCTTCAGTCCGGGCGCCCGCTGTTCCTTCAAGACCTCCATCCGACTCCGGTCCGCCAGCATCTCGGCAAATGCCTGGAGACTGTTCGCCTCAAAATAGTCATAGGATTCTCCTTCGGCAAGACAACGGCTCAGGTAGTCGAACTCCTTCACGGTGATATCTGCCGCATCAACTCCCGGGCACAGCCCTCCGGAACCTTTCATATAAAGGTAGTAGAGCCATTGTCCGGTGTCAAAAGGCAAGGCAGCCACATGGGCTTGCTCGATTTCTTCCAACGATTGGGGCAACTGCTGCAAATAGAAGAAATAGATGCTCGACACGATGTGGAAGTCGGTACGGGCAAAGAGCATGCGCAGACGTTCCGCCCGGCTCAGCTCGGTCTGTTCCTCGTCGATGCGCTCCATGCGCCGCAGGGCGCTGTTACGGTAATCATAAAATCGTTTGTTGTCCGACGTCCGCTGACAAATCTTCATCATCCCCACGTCGGCTACCAATAGCTCTATCTCGTTGCGACAGGAAGCATACACCTTATCCAGCCAGGAAGCCGACTGCTCGAAGTCCATCTGCATGAACGCATGGAACGCCAGGTTATTGTATGCCTGCGCCATGACCGTAGGGTCATCGTGCGACAATGCCAAGGCTCTCTCGGCATAGTAACGGCAAGAATCCAGATTACGATAATGACAACGATAGGAAAGCACGTTCAGCGAGTCGGCTACAGACACCGACACATCCTGCTGCATCCGTCCGCAAGAGAAGAAAACGACGGAAAGCAAGGCAGTCAACAGACAGAATCGCAATGAAAACTTCATAGCATGCAGGCAAATAATTGAACGCATGAAGCAAAGATAGGAGGTTTTGATGAAGTAACCGCATTCCCGGACAGAAAAACCTTGTGACCAGCAAGGAATGTATGTGCCAAGCTCATTTGATAATCAGCCTTTCGCGCATCATCCACAGACCCAGATGAGCATACCAATCAGAAGACCACGGCATGGGAATCTGAGTTCCACGGCATGGGACTGCGAGTTCCACGGCGTGGGACTACGAGTTCCAAAGCCTGGGACTGCGAGTTCCACGGTGTGGGAACCTTTAGGCCTTGCTAAAGACAAAAATAAATACCCGAACGAATCACTTCGGCCGGGTATCCTTGATAAACTTGGCAGAGTTTATGCAATCTATTATAATCTTACAGTAAATCCTGTGTTTGACGGCCGTCGGTCCGGGACGCATGCAGATACACTACGCCCAAGAATGACGCCGTTCTTCTGTCGGGTAACCAACAAATAAAATATAATCGTATGATTCGTCACGTGCTCCGCCTCTTTCCTCGAAAGACGGATACCTTTGTGCAGGCATGGCAGGTCTTCTGACTTGTTTCTGTAAGCAGCGCCTTCCCGACCCTTAGGTCAGTGGCAAGAGTAATTGCTCTTACAATGTGTAGAAACTCACAGCAGCGGGACTGTTCAGGACTTGCACCTGATTCCCTTTTAATCGCTCCCCTGAACAGGTTCGCGAGCCAATGCGGCACAAAAGTAGGGTTTATTTTCAAATCGCCAAAGCTTTTATCACTATATTTGCGCCAGCAAACTTTAATTTTTCGCACTATGCTAGAGAAAGGACTGACTTTTACCGCCCACACGACGGTGACGGAAAACAATACGGCAGCCACACTTGGCTCCGGAGATATGAACGTGTTTGCCACCCCTGCCCTGGTGGCGCTGATGGAGCATGCTGCCATGCTGTGCGTGGCACCCCACCTGCCTGAAGGCAGTACAACCGTGGGCAGCCTCATCCACACATCGCATCTCAAGCCGTCTGCACTGGGTGCTTCTGTAGAAGCTACTGCCGAACTGACGGAAGTGGATGGACGCAAACTGACTTTCCGTGTCTCCGCCCATGAGGGAGACAAGCTCGTCGGTGAGGGTACTCACGTGCGTTTCATCGTCGACCGCGAACGGTTCCTGGCAAAACTGTAAGAAAGGGACGGACAGACGAACCCAAAAGACGGATGGACAAGGGCTGGATTCTCTGAAACAGCAACCTTGTCCATCCGTCTTCTTGTCTCCTCATCCTCACCCGGACAATGCCCTACTTTAACAGAACAGAATCAAGAATATCGCTTCGGATAGCGGAAGAAAATACAAAGCAAAGCCATGATGCCCATACAGAACGGGTAATACAGATAGCGTATGATGTTCAACGGAGAGAGCGAAGCCAGCTCAGCAGCCATCAGCATTTGGGCACCATAGGGGATGATGCCCTGCACCAGGCAAGAGAATGTATCAAGCAGACTGGCACTTTTACGCGGGTCAAGATGAAACTTCTCGGTAATGTCCTTAGCTATCGGACCGACGGTAATAATGGCGATGGTATTGTTGGCCGTACAGCAGTTGGCGATGCTGACCAATGCGGCAATCGTCAGTTCAGCACCTCGCTTGCCATTGACATGACGGGTCAGCTTCTCGATAATGTATGCGATACCTCCGTTGTATCGGATGAGTTCCAGCATGCCACCAGCCAACAGCGTAATGATAATCAGCTCTCCCATTCCACTGATGCCTTGTCCCATCGCTCCAAACCAGCCAAAAAAGTCCATTCCTCCCTCCAACATGCCAAGGAGTCCGGTTGACACAATGCCCAAGAGAAGGACCAACATCACATTGACGCCCATCAGTGCCGTAACGAGGACAATGACGTAGGGAATCACTTTCACCCATTCCACCTGCTGAAGACTGTCAGGTGTCTGTACCCGATACCCTTCAATAATATAAAAAAGAAAGACCACGATAGCAGCCGGCATGACAATGCGACTGTTGACCCTGAACTTGTCACGCATCTCGCATCCCAGCGTCTGCGTGGAGGCAATGGTCGTGTCTGAGATGAATGAGAGATTGTCACCGAAAAAGGCACCGCCGACCACAATGGCGACCATGAATGGTATGTCGACTCCGGTCTTCTCTGCCAACCCCAAGGCCACGGGAGTCAGTGCCACAATGGTACCGACTGATGTCCCTACGGAAGTGGAGATAAAACAAGCTGCCAGGAAGATACCTGCCAGCAGCAACTGGTCAGGAAGAAGATGCAGCGTGAGGTTAACAGTAGCATCGACCGCACCCATGGCTTGGGCAGACTGAGCAAATGCTCCTGCAAGGATGAAAATCCAGAGCATGAGCATGATGTTCTTGTTGGAAGCCCCTTGTGAGAAGAGAGTGACACGTTCCGCTGGAGTGATACCGCGGGTAATGAACAGGGCATAGACAGAAGATACCACGAAAGCTACGGTGATGGGCACCTTATAAAAGTCGTTGACCAACAGGGACACGACCAAATACAAACAGAGAAAGACAAGCAGCGGACTCAATGCCCACAAACTTGGCTTTCTCTGTTGACGGATATTCGGATTCTCGTTCATTGCGTTCCATTTGTATTCAAACGGGCGCAAAGATAACGTTTTTCTGGCTTATATGCGAATGATTAGAGAGTCACTCCATTCTTGAAGATGGCAATCTCACGATAGCCTTTCTTTTCATTATTGGTCAGCTCGCCGCTGGCTACCTTAATAATATAGTCCGTAAAGCGACGGCAAGTCTCTTCCATCGGTTCGTTCTCAACGATGACACCGGCATTGAAGTCAATCCATGTCGGTTTGTTTTTTGCCAACGTGGAGTTGGTCGAAATCTTCATGGTCGGGACATACGTACCGAAGGGGGTTCCTCGTCCGGTGGTAAACAACACCATGTGGCAACCGCAAGAAGCCAATGCGGTGGCTGCCACCAAATCGTTGCCGGGAGCAGAGAGCAGGTTCAACCCCTTTACCTTCAGGCGTTCACCATAAGGCATCACGCCCATTACATAGCTCTTACCACACTTCTGCGTGCAACCCAATGCCTTTTCTTCCAACGTAGAGATACCTCCCGCCTTATTTCCCGGTGACGGATTCTCACCTACCGGTTCACCGTGTGAGAGGAAATAAGACTTGAAATCGTTAATAAGATGTACAGTCTGGTTGAAGAGCTCCTCGTTCTTGCAACGGTTCATCAGGATGGTTTCCGCACCGAACATTTCAGGCACCTCGGTCAGCACAGACGTTCCACCCTGTGCAATCAGATAATCGGAGAACATGCCCAAAAGCGGATTGGCGGTAATACCAGAAAAGCCGTCCGAGCCACCACACTTCAGACCGACACGGAGTTCTGACAAGGGCACTTCTTCACGCACATCTTTGCTGGCAACAGCATAAAGCTTACGCAAGATGCGCATACCCTCTTCGATTTCATCCTCCACTTTCTGGCTGACCATGTATTGTACGCGTTCTGGGTCTACCTCACCGACAAACTCCTTGAATACGTCCGGTTGGTTGTTCTCGCAACCCAATCCGACCACAAGCACAGCTCCGGCATTGGGATGAAGCACCATGTCACGCAAGATCTTCTTGGTATTTTCGTGGTCATCACCCAACTGGGAACATCCATAATTGTGTGTATACGCCATGATAGCGTCCACTCCCTTACCACCCGTTTCCTGACGGAGCTTCTCGGCAAGCTGATTGGCAATGCCGTTCACACAGCCTACAGTCGGGATAATCCAGATTTCATTACGGATACCCACATCACCGTTTTTGCGGCGGTATCCCTTGAAGGTACGGTTCTCATGGGGGATGCCCAGCTCTACATTCACGGGATTGTAGGTGTAATCAAGCAGTCCGGCAAGGTTGGTCTTGATTTGTTTCTCATTGATCCAGTGTCCTTGTTTGACGGGTACTTGTGCATGTCCGATGGGGTAACCATACTTGATTACCTGATCTCCTTCGGCAAAATCCTTCAGCGTGATTTTGTGTCCGGCAGGGATATCTTCGGCTACGGTGATAGTTATGCCGTCTACGGTGATGGTCTCACCGGCCTTGAGTTCCGATATGGCTACAGCCACATTATCAGCAGGGTTGATTTTTAAATACTTGGTTTCCATAATATACGCTTATGTTCTTTAATAATATGATTTCCGAACTGTGTTCTATTAGGGCACGAATTTAAACATTTATTTCTGAATGCGGTTCAATCCAGTCCGAAAAATCTTTGAAAAGGAACAATAATCCGAGCATACTCAGAGCCGGTAAAACGGAAAATACGTGCTCGAACACGGAAGAGCGATAAATTTTGTCCTCAAATAGTTGGCTTTTCGTTTTTAATGACTACATTTGCATAATGTTTAATCGAATCTACTAATTCTAAGATATAATTACTAAACACACACAATTATGGGAAAAATCGTAACATTAGGCGAGATCATGCTGAGACTCTCTACACCGGGTCAGAAACGTTTTATCCAATCAGATGTATTTGATGTAGTATATGGCGGTGGCGAAGCCAACGTAGCTGTAAGCTGTGCAAATTATGGTCATGATGCTTATTTTGTAACCAAATTGCCCAAACATGAAATTGGCCAGTCGGCTGTCAATGCACTTCGTAAATATGGTGTGAAGACCGACTACATTGCCCGTGGTGGTGACCGCGTAGGTATCTACTATCTGGAGACCGGCGCTTCCATGCGTCCGAGCAAGGTCATCTATGACCGTGCCCACTCAGCGATTGCAGAAGCTGAGCCTAGTGATTTCGATTTTGATGCCATCATGGAAGGTGCTGACTGGTTCCACTGGTCAGGCATCACACCGGCTATCTCGGACAAGGCTGCCGAGCTGACCAAACTCGCTTGTGAAGCAGCCAAGCGCCACGGTGTGACCGTATCCGTTGACCTGAACTTCCGCAAGAAACTGTGGACTAAGGAGAAAGCACAGTCCATCATGCGTCCGTTGATGCAATATGTTGACGTATGTATTGGTAACGAGGAAGATGCTGAACTTTGCCTGGGCTTCAAACCCGATGCTGACGTTGAAGGTGGCAATACCGACGCAGAAGGCTACAAGGGAATCTTCGAGCAGATGGCCAAGACCTTCGACTTCAAGTATGTCATCTCTACCCTTCGTGAATCATTCTCTGCTACACACAACGGCTGGAAAGCAATGATTTACAACGGCAAGGAATTCTATACCTCCAAGCGTTACGACATCAACCCGATTATCGACCGTGTCGGTGGTGGTGACTCCTTCTCCGGCGGTATTATCCATGGTCTGTTGACGAAGCCCAACCAGGGTGAGGCTCTTGAGTTCGCCGTTGCTGCTTCCGCTTTGAAACATACCATCAACGGTGACTTCAACCTGGTTTCCGTAGAAGAAGTTGAAAGCCTTGCAGGTGGTAATGCCAGTGGTCGTGTTCAACGATAAACCATGGCTTCAAGCAAGAATGTAGAAACTTTATAAGCATCTAAGAATAAAAAATATATGGCTAAGTTTGATAAAGTAGCCGTGCTGAACAAGATCGGTTCAACCGGTATGGTTCCTGTGTTCTATCACAAGGACGTTGAAGTAGCAAAGAAGGTAGTTAAAGCCTGCTATGAAGGTGGTGTACGTGCATTCGAATTCACCAACCGTGGCGATTTTGCCCATGAAGTCTTTGCCGAAGTCGTAAAATTCGCAGCAAAAGAATGCCCGGAAATGGCCATGGGTGTGGGTTCTGTAGTTGACCCGGCTACAGCTGCCCTCTATATCCAGTTGGGAGCCTGCTTCGTGGTAGGTCCGTTGTTCAACCCCGAAATTGCCAAAGTCTGCAACCGTCGTCTCGTAGCTTACACCCCGGGCTGCGGTTCCGTATCCGAAGTAGGTTTTGCACAGGAAGTAGGTTGCGACCTCTGCAAGGTATTCCCCGGCGATGTTTACGGTCCGAACTTTGTAAAGGGTATGATGGCTCCGATGCCTTGGTCAAAGATCATGGTGACCGGTGGCGTAGAACCTAGCAAGGAGAATCTCACCTCATGGGTGAAAGCAGGTGTATTCTGCGTAGGTATGGGTTCCAAGCTCTTCCCTAAGGATAAAGTAGCTGCTGAAGACTGGCAATATGTAACCGACAAGTGCAAAGAAGCATTGGGTTACATCGCTGAAGCACGCAAGTAATCCGTCTATCGGCATATTCCCAAAACGGGTTGTTTTCAACAAGAGGTTGAAGGCAACCCGCTTTTTTTATGGCAATAGATGTGGAACGACCACTTTTCTTCCTATCTTTACCTCCCCTATCCTGAGCCTTACTACCTATTTCTTGGTAGACAAAGGCTGGAAATACCTACAAATGGGGATTGGCTGTTCAAACAGTTTCATGTTCCTTTGTATACTAATTATTGGATATCCACTAAACGGATATTCAGCATAAAAGCTCTATGTATGGATTATAAAAGCGTCAAATTCATGCCCTCCGACAAGATGGGCGATTTAATAAACCACGATTACAAGTTGTTGTTGGTGATGAGCCGTTTCGGATTGCCATTAGGCTTTGGTGACAAGACGGTGGAACAGGTCTGCCGAGAGAAGGAAGTCAATTGTCCGACATTTCTGGCAGTAGCAAACTTCATCCATGAAGGGAACAACCTGTTGGAAGGTAACCTGTCGCAAATCTCCGTCCGTGACTTGATGGACTATCTCAAGCAGGCACACAGCTACTTCTTGGATTTCTTCCTGCCTTCCATCCGCGAACGGCTCGTGCAAGCCATCAGCAAGTCCATACACAGCGAAATCACCTACCTTATTCTGAAATTCTTCGACGAATATGTGGCAGAGGTCCGCCGACACATGGAATATGAAGAAATGAATGTATTCACTTATGTCGACGCCCTGCTGGACGGTACTCCAGACAGTCGCTATACAATCAGTGTCTTTGCCCGCCGCCATAACCAAATCGGGATGAAGCTGGTGGAGCTGAAGAACATCATATTAAAATACTATCCTGAACAAGGAAACAATAATCTGCTCAACGCCGTATTGATTGATATCTTCAGTTGTGAAGAAGACCTTGCGTCACATTGTAAGATTGAAGACTTCCTGCTCGTGCCGGTAGTCCGTCAGTTGGAAAAGAAAAAAGGAATATTATGAAAGACGATGTAATGTGGATTGCTGTCGCAGAGTCATCGGCAATCGTGCGTCATGGGATGCTTACCATCCTGAAGCACATGCCCGAGACAGCACATGCCATCCAGCTGATTGAAGTCAGCTCTTTGGAAGCTTTGGAAAATTGCATGCAGAGTCATGTCCCCGATGTCCTGATTGTCGACCCGGCTTTTGAAGGATGGTTCAACATCGACAACTTCAAAGCCGACCAGCAGGCTGCTTCCGTCAAGTGTATAGCCTTACTGTGCAACATGACGGACCAGAACCTGTTGAAGAAATATGATGAGTCAATCACTCTCTATGACAACGAAGAAGTAATTTATACGAAAATAAATGCGCTTTTCCAGTCTCAGAAAGAAG
This sequence comes from Mediterranea sp. ET5, assembly GCF_023337025.1. Classification (NCBI taxonomy): domain Bacteria; kingdom Pseudomonadati; phylum Bacteroidota; class Bacteroidia; order Bacteroidales; family Bacteroidaceae; genus Mediterranea; species Mediterranea sp. ET5. The sequence continues at coordinate 75,336 of NZ_JAMBLN010000010.1, forward strand.
AGGAAGATACCGACACCGATACACTGAGTCAGCGGGAACGAGAGATTATTACATGTGTAGTCAAGGGAATGACAAACAAGGAGATTGCTGAAAAGCTTTTTATCTCCATCCACACCGTGATTACTCACAGACGGAATATCTCCCGCAAACTTCAAATCCATTCTCCCGCCGGACTAACTATCTATGCGATTGTCAATAACCTGGTTGAATTGGGTGATGTAAAGATGTAAACTGTTCGTTTTTGCGCCCCATTCTACCTATAAATAGGGATTCGGCATGTGCAATATACCTTCTAATAGGGATTGCAGGAACAGTGAAACCCCTCTATCTTTGCAATGTCATTAAGAAAGATAAGTTAGTTAGTCATAAAAATTACGTAACCACAATTTATTAATTATTAGTACATAAATTGCAGGCTCGCCCCCCGAAGTGATTTCGCGGGGCGAGCCTGTTTTTGTTAAAGCAGAATGCAACCAGCCTCAGGTTACTATTTTTGAGGCATCAGCGTTTCCGTCCCTGCTGGACGAGAACGGCGAACGAAAGACGTTTGAACGCTTTTTGAACGATGTTCGGAAGGTCGACGAGACCTACAACTCCCACTACCTGCGTGCGGAGTACAACTTCGTACAATCATCGGCGGAGATGGCGGCCAGGTGGGAGCGGTTCTCGGAGGACGGCGACCGCTACAACCTGCAGTACCGCACGGCAGGCGACGACAAGGTGCGTCCGGAACATGCCGCGCTGAACGGTGTGACCCTGCCGCCCTCTGACCCGTTCTGGGAGGAGTACTACCCGCCCAACGGCTGGAACTGCCGCTGTACCGTGGTGCAGGTGCGCAAGTCGAAATACCCCGCCACGCCCCACGACGAGGCGATGGCACTTGGCGAGGAAGCCCTGCAACGGGACACGAAGCGAATGTTCCGGTTCAACCCCGGCAAGGAGCAGAAGACCTTCCCCGACTACAACCCCTACACCATCCGCCGGTGTCGCGACTGCGACATTCCCAAGGGCAAAGTCAAGCTGGCAAGGTTCGTTCCGGAGAATGAGGTGTGTGAGGCGTGTAAATTGGTACGCGCCCAGAAGACTGACAACATAGACGCTTCTGAGCGTATTCAGAGGTATGATGAAAAGACATGGGAGCGAACGTATATCTCTCCAAATAATACTGGATTTGTAGTCACTCAACTCGAACGTATAGCAGAGGCGGGCGCAAGCAAGTCTGAACGACAAAAATTTGAGAAAGAAATGCGCATGTGCAAAGTACTGGCCGATAATGGGCATGATATTAAATATTTACAAGGGGTGAATCGTCCAGCAGGTCAAACTTACGACATTATCCTTGACAATATAAAAGCGGACCTCAAATGTATTACAGGGGGTGCTGGCAATATCGTGAAGTATGCGAAGAAAGCACTGACCAAACAGGGTGGTGAGGCTGTAGTTTTTGAAATACCCAACCATAGTCCAGAGTTTTACGCTGCACTGGCTGAAGCAAGAAGGAAATGTGCTGGAAAGATATTCTTTTATTTCATCGATAACATGGAATTAAAAGAAATCAGATAAAAAATAAGGTCGCTGATAAGCGACCTTGTGGCGGTACACGGTCATTACTTCGACCCTGTCCCTACATCTCAACATAACATTGGGATGCACTGCAAAAGTAATAACAATTTTCTAAACCACATCAAGATATGGAGGAAAAGATACAAGATGAGAAAATCAGGGAGGCTCTCAGCGCCTCAGTAGAGCATACGCTGCGCTTGCCGATAAGAGGATTATCCCCACGCACAACAGCCAGGGGAAGATTCTTGCAAGCCATGAGGCTGTGGGTGAGGAGACCTGTCCGACGACAGCCACAGAACCTTCTTGATATTGCCTTAAAGCATTCGAAAGCGCTTTCAACCTTAGTTTGTACTGCAAAAAGCAATACAACACACCGGCAAGGACTGTCAGCAACAGAAATAACACACTCGCTACTGTCAGGCAGCGAAGAAGCATACTCCCTCGTGACATGTCACCAAAAACAGAGATTATGCCTATTAAGGTTGCGGCTGTGCCTGACAGATGGCGTATTAACGATTCATGCTGAAGCTCCACTTTCTCTTTGGCTTCAATCAGCTCTCGAACAAAACCATTCCAACCTTCTCCTGTATCATGTAGTACTGTCATCTTTTTTAGGCGCAAAGGTATAACATTTCAATGTAAAAGCCCCGGCGGTAACTGTCCGTCGGGGCTTCATCGTTGCGACTCGTGCGCCCTATCTCAACAGGTAACGCACGGCATAGCTGTCGATGCTCTCCAGTATCTCCTCGTGGTTGTGGTTCGTGTTCGTCTCCATCAGCGACAGTCCGTTGAAGCTCTCCCCGCTCAGTCCGTCAAGAGCCTTATAGACCCGGCGGCTGAGGTCGAAGGCTGCATCGTGCCCGCCCTCTGTCCAGTCGGTCACCAGGTGGATGGTGACGATGCCTCTGCCGCGCTGACTGCCGCCCTGGAACGGAGCCCACTCGATTTTCCCAAACTCTAATTGTACTTTTGAGCTATCAGAGACAGCCTGGACATTCTTCTTTTTAAGTATCCATTCGTTGTGATTTGCTTCTAAATTACTACCTTTGAGCTATCAGAGACAGCCCAGATACGGCAATATCCAGAAGCCCGAAAGTTGTGATTTGCTTCTAAATTACTACCTTTGAGCTATCAGAGACAGCAGTGATACGCATACCCTATTCCCCTTTCAGTTGTGATTTGCTTCTAAATTACTACCTTTGAGCTATCAGAGACAGCTAGGTCTTGCCATAATCAATTTATTTTTTGGTTGTGATTTGCTTCTAAATTACTACCTTTGAGCTATCAGAGACAGCTATTATTGAAAGTTTTTGAAAAATTAACTAGTTGTGATTTGCTTCTAAATTACTACCTTTGAGCTATCAGAGACAGCGCGTACCGCCTTGGTGTCGTGGCAGACCTTGTTGTGATTTGCTTCTAAATTACTACCTTTGAGCTATCAGAGACAGCCCACGTCGCAGGCGGGGCCGTCCTGGTACTGTTGTGATTTGCTTCTAAATTACTACCTTTGAGCTATCAGAGACAGCAGATTATATACTATTCTCTGAATATAAACAAGTTAAAGGTTCTATTAGGAAAATAAAAAAAGGCTGTTTCAAAACAATAAATCCCACTCTGAGGTGGGATTTATTGTTTCTAGAAGAATTCCAATTGCTGCTCTGCCCAACAGCTATCATCAAAGGACTCCGCTTGCCAGATATTTACACATCGAGCGCAGGGGTAGACAGCAACTCCGCTTTTTGACTTTTCGTGAGTTCTACTTTGCTCATATCATATCGTCCAGACATTTGAAAGACCAACCTATCAACATATGGACGATAAGGTTCCATAATATCATCAGCCAAACAATATGCATTGTAACGATTATGATGATGGATGCCAAGAGTAGGTTTTTCATGAGAGTGAGCTTGGCAGGCTTCATTCCGTATTCCCGTTTGATCGTATGGCAAAGACTATGGGCCTGTCAGAACAGCGACTGGAACGCAGGAACATCTTCAGTCCTTCAGCTAAGATTGCCCTCATGGTCCTGAAGACGTACACCGGCTTCTCTGACAGACAGCTAGTGGAACATCTTAACGGAAACATACACTACCAGATGTCCTGCGGAATCATGATCTTTGTTTTAATGTTACCCCGAACTCACGTATATAGTCACCTCCCCAAAAATACTTTCTTGATGAACGGGGCAAGAGGAACAGACACTTGGCTTTGGAACTCCACAAAACAGTTGTAAGAGACAAGCTATGGAAACAAATGACGCATGTGCTGGCAAACCTTTTCAATCCCGTTGTTTGAAGGTTTTGAGCGTGTATTTTTCCATCATAGCGTCAAAAAACTTGTAGAAGTCGTCTGCCATACAGAATATTTTTCTCTATAAAACTCATCGGTCGGGGAACGGCCAGCGCCAAGGGGCGGGACCACCCGTCCCGACGAGCGTAAAATTACAATAATTTAAATCGCTCTCCAAACTTTATGGCTAATTGTTGCGAGATTGTAGCCCAGTTAGCCAGTGGCATGGTCCACTTTTTCTGTATATTGCGGTATGCAAGATAAACCAGTTTTTCAAGGGCTGTATCCGATGGGAACACGCCCTTGTTCTTTGTTACCTTACGTATCTGTCTGTGATAACCTTCAACTGTATTTGTGGTATATATGAGTTTACGTATTGCCGGAGTATATTGAAAGTATTCAGACAACCTATCCCAGTTCTCCTGCCAGGATCTGATAACGATAGGATACTGTTCACCCCATTTTTCATCCAGCCTGAGAAGTTCATTCTCTGCAGATTCTTTATTAACAGCCTGATAGACGCATTTTAAATCCTTAAGGAATTCCTTCTGGTTTTTGGAACCTACATACTTGATGGAATTACGTATCTGATGTACTATACAAAGCTGTACGGCTGTATTAGGATAAACACTTTGAATGGCTTCAGGAAACCCTTTCAAACCATCTATACAGGCTATAAGAATATCTTCAACTCCTCGATTCTGAAGATCTGTCAGGACACTAAGCCAGAAGTTAGCGCCTTCATTTTTAGATATATACATGCCAAGAAGTTCTTTGTGACCATCCCAATTAATACCCAATACATTATAGATTGCACGGGATACTGCACAACCGCGTTCATCTGTCACTTTATAGTGAATGGCATCCATCCAGACTATTGGATAAACTGAATCCAACATACGGGATTTCCATGCCTTTATTTCCGGAAGTACACGGTCGGTTATGGCACTGATTGTATCGGCTGAAACACGATTACCAAGGTTTTCTTCCATCCAGTCACTGATTTCCCTTGTGCTGTTTCCCAACGCATAAAGACCTATTATACGGTCAGCAACTCCTTCTGCAAGAATTGTCTCGCGTTTCTTTATAAACTGAGGTTCAAAACTTGAATTACGGTCACGAGGGGTAGAAACCGTGACCTCACCCAATGGAGTCTGCACCTGTTTCTGCATCTTACCATTACGGCGATTACCCAATTGACGTTCTGCATCGGTAAGATGGGCGTCCATCTCACCTTCCAAGGCTGCATTCAGAATACTTTCCAATAAAGGAGCAAATGCACCATCTTTACCCAACAAGGGCTTACCTGCTTTTAGTTGTTCGATTGCCTTGTTCTTGATACTCTCAAAATCAAATTCTTCTTTCATACAAAAAAACTGTGTTAGCAAAGTTAATATTTTATTTATTTTCTTTGCTGACACAGTTTAATTTACATTCTCAGAAGGTGCGCTTTTTGACACACCTTCTTTTTTCATTTTCTGCCACAACTGGAACCAATACTCCTATAAAGCCGTTCCACATATAGAACATCAGGCAGTCTGAACAATTTCGGCGACTTCCCTCCGAAAAAGCTGGACTACATTCGCCGTGTGGATGCCCTTGCCTTGATTCGTTTCAAGCCATAGTGTTCCTTCTGCATTCCGAACGAACCCTCCATCTTTGTCGCCCTCACCCTCGCCAATTCTTTGCGGATGATATCATTCTTTTTCTTCACGAGCCCCGGACGACCTCTCTTTACAAACGAAGTCTGTATCCCTCATTGAAAGCATTGAACGACAGCTTCTCGATGAAGGAGAGTCCGTCAATCAGGATATTGTTGCACTTTGCTCTGAACTTCACTCTCTTCACTTCCTTACCTTTCACGATCGGTCTCACATAGGGTTTGCTGATGCTCACTATCCTGTCTTTCACGATCTATCCTCACATCGCAGAATAGCTGGTAGTGGATGTAAGGGAAGCTTAAGAGATATTCCATAGAAATTTTATACCTTAGCCATATAAATTTGTTTTTGTTATACAGTAAATGTTACTGAAACATTTAGCAAACGAATAATGAGAACTACAAAAATACTTTTCCTCCACGGCTTCTTCGCCTCGGGCAGTTGCATACCTGCCCAAGCATTGAAGCAGGCATTCGAAGGTAAGGCGGAAGTCCTCACGCCTGACCTTCCGCTTCACCCTCGCGAAGCTCTCACATTCATTACAAACCTTTGCGAGCATGAGCATCCTAAAGTATTGGTGGGCAATAGCAACGGCTCTTTCTTGGGGCAGATAGTGGCATCGCGTTTGGGAATACCTGCCCTGTTGGGAAATCCCCATTTTGAAATGACCTGTTTCCTTTCCGAACGCATCGGGGCGCATGAGTACAAATCACCACGAGCGGACGGACAGCAACATTTCGTGATAGACCAACCGCTGATAGATGAGTTTGCCGATATTCAAGCCCATCAATGGGACGATTGCCGACCGGAAATGACCAACCGTATTTGGGGACTTTTCGGAAGAAATGACCATTTGGCTCACTTCGAACCGTTGTTCTTGCAACACTACACCCATGCTTATCACTTTCCCGGTGCCCATACACCTACGGCAGAAGAGGTACGAGAGTATTATGTGCCGTTGGTAGAAAGACTTATAGAATAAGGTCACTCCCTACCCCATACAACGGAAAGAAGTGACCCTAACATTAATCTTCAGTAGATTCCCGGATAATACGCAAAGTTTCTTTCTTATACTCTCTACGGTTATACTTTTCTCCCCTGCATATCCAGCAACTACATGGAGTTCCCGTAGATTGATAAACTTTTGCCCATTTTTCTTTTGCCAACTCAAACCAATGTGGATGATTGTCCATACTTCCATCCTCATGGATAATAGGAGTTCCATAAGCTGCATAAAGAATCATGCGAGCCTTAAACACACGCGACATTTGTTGACGTCTCCATAGTTTGTTTCTTTTGTCCATCGTCTCTTTGTATTAAAGTTAGGATGAACAATGATTTTACTTTTGTGAGACTTAATGTATCCATAGCTATTCCTTTTTATTATTCCAAATTCAAAACAACTTCCTCAAATCCATCGAAAGAAAATCCTCCGCACTGATGCCACCCTCTTCCACAATAAACGCTGATTGCGGATGGAACAGCTTGCGGAATTTATCCAATCCCTCCGTACACTTCTCTGCATTGCTTTTCAACTCAATGGCGACCACCGAACCTTTCTTGCGCAGGACGAAATTCACTTCATACCTCTACATTTTACTCAGTGGACTAAGTATTCTTGCTCAATGCAAAGGTAACAAATATATTCGAGTGTCAATCAATGCCTTGTACATGAATGAGGACATTTTGCAAAACAACTGAAAAAAGACGGTACAACACCATGAAGCCAAACGATTAAGCGTAAACAATTTGCACTTTCTTTCTGACTTTTGTCAATTGTCTGGAGAGCGTTTGTGCCGATAAAAAGCCTTATCGTTGACATTCAATGATTCTAATAGCTCAAAACAGCTCAATTTTCTCTCTACCCTTCTGCTAATATGACAATTCTTATAAAATATCATTTATATTTTATGCAACAAACATTGTTGTTTGAATAAAAAAACAGTAATATTGTATTTGAATAGCAACATCATACGTCTTGTTCAGGTATGTCATGATATGAGAGTCCTGAAACGTACAATGAAGAAAGACGGTTATAAAATAGATGTAGTGCCAATCACAGAGTTTTAACTATATGGATGTTCTGACACATTTCAGAAGCATAGAAGAATTGACCAAGACACTCTCGCGTGAACAAGGATTACTAAGCGAGATGTTTGAAAAACGGAAGCTCATGAAGTTTCCGGTTGGGCTTGCCATAGAACTTGTCGGAGGAAATGAAACAAGATTGAGGAGACTGGTTGACTATGGCGTATTGGTGGAATCTGGCAATACGGTTGAGATAGAGAGTGACTACCTGAACTTTTTCGAAGAAGTACTGAATGTCAATGAGGAAATCAGTGTGTTGAGCGTACAGGAGTGTATCAACACCTTGAAGGAGTATATAGGGTATTTTCTGCAAGAGACTAATTCCAATCGTAAAGCCGGATATCAGGATAGTGTGCGCCAGCTCTTAAAGAAGACCGGATTCAGAACCTTGAAGAATGTGGTGGATTTGAAGCGTAATATGGACAACGCCTATAAGCAGGAACCCAATTATATCATTAAAAAGAAGAAGCTGCAGAATCTGGATGAGAAGGGAAATAGTATTCGCGCAATGATACGTGAATGTGAAAAACTGATGGATAATGAGCAAGCCTTCTTTATCATGGCAAATGATCCGCACATGGCCAAGACGTGTAGCGAGGTGAAGCATGATTTTGTTGAAGCTTATCATGCGCTAATGGAGATTGACAGACAGATTATTTCCTACATCAATCAGATAGACCAGCAGAACAGACTTTACAAAAAGATACGAAAGCTGAAGTATCTGCAAGATCAGTTGCTCATCAAGACTGATACGAATATCCTCAATGTATTGGAAGAAAGAAATCCTCTTTGGATGGAATCCCGACAATACAATAAGATTCGTCTGTCTCTGGAAATGCTGAGGGAAAATGAACAGGTAGTAAAGTTGCTGAAACGAATTGCCGAACGGAATGGAATACAGAAGATGGCAAGAACGGAAGCTGCTCCCTTGACGGAAGACGACCTGCAAGAACATGTCCACCAGTTGAAGGAGGTGGATTCTGCCGAAGTCTGGAATGCGTTTTTAGCATCAAGCTATAATCTGTTTGAATTCATTCTGAGATATGACTACAAAGTAAAACGTAATATAGAAGAGCATGCTACCCTCTTCTGCCAGTTGGTTATCTTGCACCCTGATGAATGCAGGATAACAGGCGAATATGCAATTTACCAAAACATTGAATATCCTGTAATTTATGCGAAATAATACTCAAAGAATATACGAGCGGTTAAGCCGAGGGGAGTTCCTTTCGGTAGACAGTGCAGACTCCTCTGTCCGCCATCTATATGAGGATATTGAGGAAAATCTGGAGGATTATACGGAATACTTCAAGGAAATCGGTCTGCAACTGGAATCTGGTAATGGTTACTTCTATTTCTCAAGAATGGGAGAGAGTAAACAGACGATAGAGCAGAAATTGGACAGCTTCTCAAAATGGCTTGACTATCTGGATTTTCTGAAATGCTATAATCAGTCATTTGCTGCAGGATATCAATTCCGTAAAAGCCATTTGATAGAACAGATCAGCCTGGATATCGAACTGAAGGAAAAAGCACAGCACCTGTTCAGGAAATACGGTATGGGCTCAAATGTTGAGATAGTGAACAAACTGCTCCAGGAAATGCAGAATATGGGCTTTGCTGAATGTATCAGTGAACTTGATGAAACCTATAAGATTACTTCGGCCTTCCGTTATGCCGAGGAACTAGTGGATATAATTCAAATAGCAAACGAAGATGAAATACCTGAATAAGATAATCTTTATCAATAGTGCCAATATTCCGTATGCAGAGATTTCCGTAGATGGAAATGTGCATTTCACGGGAACTCAGGGTGTCGGTAAAAGTACGGTATTGAGAGCACTGCTGTTTTTCTACAATGCGGATAAACATCATTTGGGCATCCAGCAGGGACAGAAATCGTTTGATGATTTCTATTTTCATCAATCGAACTCTTATATACTTTATGAGGTGATGCGTGATAATGGGGCCTATACGATACTTGTCAGCAGGTATCAGGGGCGTGCTTCGTGGAGGTTCATTGATGCTCCTTATCAACGTGAATGGTTGATTGACAACGGCAAGCAGGTATTGAGTGACTGGGTGAAGATTCGTGAACGTATAGACAAGGATGTGGCTGTGTCTGCTAGAATAGAATCCGGTGTGATGTTCAAGGATATAATCTTCGGTAACACTCATGACTATAAATATACACGTTATGCACTGGTGCAGAGTTCACATTATCAGAATATCCCACGCAGTATTCAAAATGTTTTCCTGAATACAAAGCTCGATGCGGACTTTGTCAAGAATACCATCATACAATCGATGACAGATGAAGATTTACCCATTGATTTGCAGACCTACAGACGCCTTGTTACGGACTTTGAGCGTGAGTATGACGAGATAGACTGTTGGTTCCGCCAATCACGTGATGGCAGTTATCCGGTGCGTCAGCAGGCATTGAAAATAGCCGAACAGGGACGTACAATCATAGCACTTGACCAGCAATTGCTGGACGTATGGCGTATGCTCAATTATGCTGTAGCTTATAATGAAGAGCATATACCTCTTTTGGAAGCCCAAGCAGCAGATATTGGAGCGGACCTGGAGAAAGAGCATAACCGTGGGAAAGAACTTACCGCAGAATATGAAAAAGAAAAAGACTCGCTGAATCAGGACCTTGGTGCAAAGAAAAGTAAACTAAAGGAAATAGCGCAGGCAAGAAAGGATTTCGAATCCATGGGTATTGAGGCTATACTCGCTCGTGCCGACCGGGAGACAGCTGTCAAGCAGGAAATGACGGAGAAACAAACACTATTGGATGATTTATTGAAAACCCATGCATCGATAGAAGAAAAGTACAACATTGCAAGGGGTAAACTGGAAAATGCACGTCAGGCATTCGAGAACATCCAGAAAGAAGCGTATTATCAGAAACAGGACGAACTTCAGATAAGGCGCAAGAAGGTAGAGGAAGAACGTACAAAAAGCAGGAATCAGATTATGGAAGCTTTCAACAGCTGGAGACATGACTCGGACGAGCGTCTGCAAATGTTGTTGGCTGAACAGAGTAAGGCTGATAACGCACTGAAGGAACTTCGTCAGTGGCATCCGAAGGCTATTGAAATAAAACAGGTTGATGATGAATTGCAGCAATTGGATTTTATGGAGAAGGAGAACGCCATACAACAAGTAGCTGTACGAAGTCAGATTGATCGGATTACTGCCGAGTATGAAATGAAAGAAACGGAAATAAAACAGGAGTTCCAGCGTGAGCAGGAACGTCTTGAGACTGACCGGACACAAACGCGTGAACAAATCACGAAAATCAATGACTTATTGGCTCATTTGAACGGCTCTCTTTACAAGTGGCTTTGTGAGAATGCCGAAGGTTGGGAAAACACAATAGGCAAAGTCGTTGACGAAGAAAGGATTCTGTATGCTCAAGGGCTTGAACCTCAGTTGGACACTGGGACTGATGGTATGTTTGGCGTAAAGTTAAACCTGGATAATGTTGCTTCCGTCCATCGTACGCCTGACGAATATAGATCGGAGAAGAATAACTTGGAAGAGCTAGTTCAACAAATCAACCGTCAGCTCACACAAATGCCTGTTACTCTTGAGAGAGAGATTTCTAAACTTGGTAAGAAATATGCTGCACAAGTGAATCCGCTTCGTCAGAAAATGACATCGTTGAAGGTGGAAGAAGGACAGATTCCTGTAAAGCGACAGAATCTGCAAACCCACAGACACAAGCTGGAGATGGAAGAGCAGGAGCAAATTAACCAGGAAAAAGAAATCCGCGAACGTGCTTTTAATGAAGCAGTACTGAAAGTGAATTCAGAAAAGGATACTCGTAATAAGAATGAAATAAAGAATAAAAAGGACCTTAAGGATCTTGATTTATCATTTAATAAGGCTGTGAAGGTTCTCGAAGAGGAATTGCGCCTTTTCAAAGAAAGACAAGAGATTGAGGCAACCGTACGTAATCATGAGTTCGCTGTGCAGAAGAAACAGCTTGATGAACAGCTGGTAGCTGAACTTGCAGGCAAAGGTGTTGACACGAAACTGCTCGAACAATATCGTAGAGCTTTGGATGAATTGAAGGAACTATTAAAGAGTATTGAAAATGAACGTGCAATTGTCATCAGATACCGCGACACTGAGCAAAATCTCTTTGCCAAGGAACCGGAAATCAAAAAGGACATCAAGACCATTGAACAGCGACTCACAATGATACGTCAGCGTTATGAAGACAAGCGGACGCGTATCGAGAAAAAATGCAAAGAAATGGACGAACGGCTGAAGCGGATTCTTAAGGAACTCACGCATCGAAGGGAAGGCCTGGAACTTTATCATCAGGTGGTAGAGAATGAACATCTGGTACCTGATACTTTCCTCTCTGATGACAAAACGAAGAGTACCGAGCAGGATTGTCAGCAACTGTTGAGTCAACTTAGAGGCACGGTCAATCAGAAGCGTGAATCGATAGACAAGCTTAAATACATCGTTGTCAGTTTCAATCGTAACTTCAAGCCTCAAAATGCTTTTCATTTCAATACAATGCCTGTAACAGACAATGACTATCTGCAGATTGCCGTGGATTTGCAGGAGTTCATGGACAACAATAAAATCGAGGAGTTCCGCAGGCGCACCAGCGAACATTATAAGGATATCCTGGGACGTATTTCAACAGAAATCGGCTCACTGATGAAGCGCAGATCGGATGTAGACGAAGTGATACAAGCCATAAACCGTGATTTTATAGAAAAGAACTTTGCAGGTGTAATCAAGAGTATTGAACTCAGAGCAAATGAGTCATCAGACAAGCTTATGCAACTGCTCATATCCATCCACGATTATGCGGCAGAGAATGCCCTTTCAATCGGCGAATTGAATCTTTTCTCAAGTAATAACCGGGATGACGTGAACCGTAAGGTTGTGGATTATCTGAAGAGTTTGTCTCACCAGTTGCAAAACGAACCCAATCGTCCGACAGTATCTTTGGGGGACGCTTTCCGTTTACAGTTCCGTGTGAAAGAGAACGACAATGACACCGGTTGGGTTGAACGTATTAACAATGTAGGATCGGATGGTACAGATATTCTGGTGAAAGCGATGGTCAATATCATGCTCATCAATGTTTTTAAGAAAAAGGCAGCCAAAAAAAGTGGCGATTTCATTGTACACTGCATGATGGATGAGATAGGACGCTTGCACCCCAACAATATAAAAGGCATTCTGCAGTTTGCCAATTCACGCAATATCTATCTCATTAACAGCTCACCGACATCGTATAATCCTTACGATTACCGCTATACGTATCTGTTAAGTAAACATGGGGTAAAGACGAGGGTGGAAAAATTGTTGAAACGAATAAACTAGTCCGTACCATGGCTATAAGTACATCGATACAAGCATTGCTGGCTGGTGAACAAGTCGCCGGTTCAAAGCTAAGCCGTAAGTTACTTGACGAACTGTTGGCAGAAGGTATGCTATGGGTAAGTTCGCATGGTTCCAGGAAATCCTATCGTGCTCGCGACACGGAAGCCCTTAAAAGATTTCTTATGGATAAGGATGAAAGTTATCGGATTCTTGAAGTAAATCTTACTGATTCCCGTGCGTCAATGGCAATGGGGACAGGGAACTCCAAACTGGTTACGATTCGCTCCTGCCCCGGATTCCCGGTAAACAGCTATGAACCGATTGAATGTTTTCTTGACGGAAAGCCTTTTATGGTCAATCCACAGGAAGGAAGCTTTCTCTTTGTCTCAGACTGGGAAAAGCTTACAATTCCGGAAGACGTGGTAGTAATTGGTGTTGAGAATATGGAGAACTTCAGGATGATTCGTAAGCAAAGAGCTTTCTTTGAAGAGTATCTCACAGCACATGACTTTTCCAACAGAATACTCTTTGTATCCAGATATCCACAATCCACAGATCTTAGAAGATGGCTATGCTCCATTCCCAATCATTATCTTCACTTCGGCGACTTTGATTTGGCTGGAATAAATATATTTCTCGTTGAATTCCAACAATATCTAGGTAAGGAACGGTCTTCCTATCTAATTCCGGACGATATTGAATTCCGCTTGAAGGCTGGTTCCAACAAACGATATGATGAACAGTATAGCTATTTTAAGGATATCAAGTCAGACGTATTCGAGTTGCAGCAACTGATAGCTTTAATTCATCGGGAGCGAAAAGCCTATGATCAAGAGGGGTATATATGCTGTTATTCGAATCAAACTTCCGATTGATTATGCTCTTTCGGTATGAGTTACATCGGATCCCCCTTGACATTCTGTCAAACGAAGCCCTTCACAGTGCCTTTCCTTGCACCGAAATAGGAGTTGGTGGATTTCGAGGGGCTTCTCAGGCGATTAGCGAAATACACTTTGTCGGCGAAAGGCGTCTGGCGCTTTCTTTCGGGAAGGCGGGAGGCTATGGATGCTCCACCGGTCGCATCCGGCACGCAAGACTCCGCACATCGTGTTAGCTTCCGATTTGTTGACACGACACTCCTCCTGGAAAGCGAAACTCACTATTCTTTACCTACATTTTCCAAAGATTTGACTTCCGAGGACGAAACAATAGTGTTTGGAGGGGGAAACTAATGTGTTTGACGCGGCAAACTATATTGTTTGGCTCGCGAAACAATATTGTTGCGGGCACGTTTTGCCTGTTTTCCGGGAACAGAATGTATAGTTTTCTAAAATAAAGGGATATTTTCCGTATTTTCGTTTGCAGATGTTCACATTTGAAGGCTAGTTTATCGGAAGCTGAGAAAAGAAGAGTTAGCTGAAACCGTTGTTTCGGAACTTTCTGTATGGCAATTATCCGCTTTGGGTTACAAGATGGTCAGGGACGCTTCCTGACAAATCGCCGCCTTCCGATTGCTTTCTTACGCTGTCTTCGACCATAAGGAAATGGCATGTGAAAGGAACGTTGCATTCACTTTCACATGCCATATCATATCTTCAGGAGACGGAAGACCGGACAGCCGTCCGCGAACCGCTCTCATGCGTCGGATGCTCGCCGCGCATCATTCTTCCGGACGGACGAACTTGAAGTCGGAAGGAGCAATCTGCTGGATGACCATCGAACCGTTACGATAACGTTTCATCAGCTTGGTCACCGTCTTTTGCAACGCCGCTTTCTTCTCAGAGAAATAAGTGATGCACGTGTGGTTGATATTTCCGTCCTTTGCTTCCAGATAGGCTTTCAACTGCTCACTGTATCCTTCGCGGCTGGGAAGGAAGCCTTCCTTGGTCAAACGCACGCTGTCAATCTGCTGGATGTCGGTGAAGTAAACCACCGAATCGCCAAAACACAGCGACACGCCCATCACATAGACGGGCTTGTAATCGTCCTTGCGGAGCGTAAAGGCCGACGTCACGACCAACAAAAGCATCAAAATACTTATCGTTTTCAGACTTTTCATAACCATTCTTTCTAAGATTAGTGTGTGCAAAAATACGAATTATCACGTAACGAACAAAAAAAGTAACACGGCGGACAACCTTCTCCGGATATCCGCCGTGCATGCACCTCTTTAAAAACTAAACTAAACTCTTGAATTTATTGCCTGGATTCCGCACACTATCGGCTGCGGCTGTCGACACCTGTGCATGTGACACGGGCACAACGGCAACTGGGGCGTGCGAAAGTAGGATTTTCATCATTCTCCCTGACTCAGGTCAACCGCATAGTTGCCACGACGGCCCGAGGGGAAGACACCGCTCAGGAACAATACCTGGTCGGGGGACTGGCTTGCCTCACGCAGGACATTCTCCAGGTCATCAACCGTACGGAGTGTCTCGCCGTTGGCACGCAGGATGATGAAGCCCTTACGGATGCCGGCGTCTGCCATCTTGCCCTTCGATACACCGGTCACTTCCAGACCGTAGCTCAGGCGGAGCTGCTGCTTCATCTCGTCAGGCAATTCGCGGAAGGCAGCACCCAGGATATCCATTCCGGCATTCTTCACCACTTTCGTGTTACCTTGCGTGTTGCGCAAAACGACGCTCACGGTCATCTCTTTCTTGGCACGCAGCAGAGTCACCTTCACCTTGTCACCCGGACGGTGCTTGGCCATTGCCTCTTGCAGCTCAGCCATGTTCTTCACTTTCTTTCCGTCAATGGCAGTGATCACGTCATCCTTGCGGATATCGGCATTGGCAGCCGCACTGGCTTCCGTAATGTCGGCCACGTAAACGCCCTCGACGGTTCCAAGGTCCTTGTCCTTTACACGGTCGTCGATGTCATGTCCCATGATGCCCAGGACTGCGCGTTGTACGGTTCCATATTGCTTCAGGTCAGAGACAACCTTCACCATGATGGAGGTCGGGATGGCAAAACCATAGCCTGTATACGAACCTGTCGGAGAGGTCAGCACGGAGTTGATGCCCACCAGCTCACCGCGTGCGTTCACCAGAGCACCGCCACTGTTGCCTTCGTTGATGGCTGCATCGGTCTGGATGAATGATTCGATACCGCCGTTATAGACACCCAACGTACGTGCCTTGGCACTCACGATACCGGCAGTCACCGTCGAAGTCAGGTTGAACGGGTTACCCACGGCGAGCACCCATTCGCCGACCTTCAGAGCGTCAGAGTCGCCGACGGGAATAGTCGGCAGGTCATCCGCCTCGATTTTGATAAGTGCCAGGTCCGTGCTCGGATCGGTTCCGATGAGACGTCCCTTGAACTCGCGGTTGTCGTTCAGCGTGACACTGATTTCATCGGCTTTGTCAATCACGTGGTTGTTGGTCACGATGTAACCGTCCTTGCTGATGATGACGCCCGAACCGATTCCCACACGGGGTTGCGTACGCACACGCTGTGCACGCCCGTAACCGTCTCCGAAGAAGTAATCGAAGATGTCGCCCGGCGTACGGACAATCTGGTCGCGACCGTTCTGGGTCGACTTGATATGAACCACGGCATGGAGCGACAGTTCGGCTGCCTGTGTCAGGTCGACAGGCTGTGCCTCCGTGGCGCTCATGGAAGCCAGTTTTACATTCGGATTCGGTGAAAACATCTCTGTGAATGAACCGGAGTTTTCCTTCTCACCTTTCATCATCGAATAAGTCGTCACTCCGGCTACAGTGGAGCTGAACAGCATCACAGCCGCAGCGCCTAAAACCATTTTAGTTGTTGTTTTCATAACCAATGATATTTAAATTGTTAATTTTCTACTAGTGTTTAACATCTACGCTGTTAAAGTAAAGACAAAAAACATTCGCTTATTCTTCCTGTCACAATCTTTTCCCATCTTTTAACAGAGCCGTTTTCTCCTTAACAGCGCTTAAGTCTGCCAACTGCCAAATTTGCATTCGTTATAGCATCCTGACACACATCTCCCTAGGAGAAAATTCAAGCTTTTTTGCCCTTCTGAAAGCTATTTTTCATACCTTTGCAGCCAGAAAAAGAGACAGAAGACCGGTCTGTCGCCGCCGGCTATGCCGGAGGAGGAAAGTCCGGGCAACGCAGAGCATCCCACTTCCTAACAGAAAGCTGTCCGTGAGGGTGGAGACAATGCAGAAGAAAAGAACCGCCTCTTCACAAGGGGTAAGGGTGAGAAGGTGAGGTAAGAGCTCACCAGCCGTATGGTGACATGCGGGCTGTGCATCTTGGGAGTTGTAAGATCATGTATACCGGCGTTAAGAGAGTTGCTCGCTCCAGTCGGAGGGTGGATTGCTAGAGCCCGGCGGTGACGACGGGCGTAGATAAATGACAGACGCCTGACAAAGGTACAGAACCCGGCTTACAGGTCTTCTGCCTCTTTTTCTTTTTCCCCTCATACTGGAACACACAATCCTCTGAAACCTCAAAATCAAGAAAACAACATGCTACGCCTCAAGACCCGAATACGCCTGATGAAACGATTCCTCACCGAGGAAATCTGGCGAGTGACTGAAAACGAAGTGAGCCGTGTCAAATACATCTTCTACAACATCCTCAAGGTCATACTCCTCTCCATCCAGCGGTTCAATGATGACCGCATCGTCAACAAGGCATCGGCGCTGACCTACAACACCCTGCTCTCCATCGTGCCGATTCTTGCCATCCTCTTTGCCGTGGCACGCGGACTGGGATTCTCCGACATGATGGAGGAACAGGTCCGTCGCGGACTGGAGGGGCAATCGATGACCGTCGACGTCATCATCAGCCTGACAGACTCCTATCTCGCCCATGCACAGAGCGGCATCTTCATCGGGGTGGGCCTGCTCGTCCTGCTTTGGGCGGTCCTCACACTGACGGGGAACATCGAGCGTACCTTCAACCAGATATGGCAGGTGAAGAAGCAGCGCAGCCCCTTCCGCAAGATTACCGACTACTTCTCCATCCTCCTGCTCCTGCCCATCGTGCTGGTCGTCTCGGGCGGTCTGTCCATCTTCATGACCACCGCGCTCAAGAGCCTCGACAGCTACCTCATCCTCTCGTCGTTCGCCAAGTTCATCGTCGGCTGTATACCTTATATATTTACGGGCTTCATCTTTACGGGGCTTTACATCTTCATGCCCAACACGCGGGTACGCTTCCGCTATGCCATCGTGCCGGGATTCATTGCCGGAGCCGCCTTTCAGGTGTTGCAGTTCTTCTACATCAACAGCCAGATATGGGTGTCCAACTACAACGCCATCTACGGTAGCTTCGCCGCCATCCCGCTCTTCCTCCTGTGGACACAGATTTCCTGGAGCATCTGCCTCTTCGGTGCCGAACTGAGCTACTGCAACCAGAACTTCGAGAACTATAACTTCGCCAACGAGACGCGCAATATCAGCCGTCGCTACCACGACTTCCTCTGCATGCTCATCCTCTCCTTCATCTGCAAACGCTTCGCACGGGGAGAGCGGCCCTACACCGTGCTCAGCCTGGCACACCGGCACAACATCCCCATCCGCATGACGCGGCAAATCATTTACGAGCTGGTGGACCTGCGGCTCATCTACGAGTGCAACCCGGACGCCGACGGCAAGGGCTCGCAACCCTTCTACCTCCCGGCTGAGGACACCGACAACCTCAACGTCGCCACCCTCCTCACCCGGCTCGACGTGGCAGGCAGCGAAAGCTTCAAGATTGACAAGGACAACAAGTACAGCACCGCGTGGGAGACGCTCGAACGTGCCCGCGACGAATACTACAAGAAGTTGGGCAACGTGCTGCTCAAGGAACTCTAACGACCGACTTTAACTCTACCATCATGATGGACAACGCTTCTGAACTCTTCGTCTACAAGGCTTCGGCGGGCTCGGGAAAGACATTCACGCTCGCCGTGGAATACATCAAGCTCCTCATAGCCAACCCCACCGCCTACCGCAACATCCTCGCGGTGACCTTTACCAACAAGGCGACCACGGAAATGAAGGAACGCATCCTGGGACAGCTCTTCGGCATCGCCATCGGGGATGCGGCATCGGATGCCTACCTGAACGTGGTCAGCAACGGACTGGGACTGTCCCCTGAGGAGGTGCGCGACAAGGCAAGGCGCGCCCTCTCCCTGCTGATTCATGACTACAGCCGCTTCCGCGTGGAAACCATCGACTCGTTCTTCCAGTCGGTGATGCGCAACCTGGCGCGGGAACTGGAACTGGGTGCCAACATGAACATCGCGCTCAACAACGCCGAGGTGCTCTCGGACGCCGTCGATATCCTCATCGAGAAGCTCGACCGACGCTCGCCCGTGCTGGGATGGCTCCTGGAGTTCATCCGCGAACGCATCGCCTCGGACAAACGCTGGAACGTGTCGGGCGAAATCAAAAGCTTCGGCCTGAACATCTTCGACGAGACCTACATCGAGAAGGGCGACGGACTGCGCGCCAAGCTGGCGGACCCGCAGACCATCCCCGCCTACCGCAAGCTGCTCGAGGCACTGCGCGACGAGGCGACGGACGTGATGCACAGCATCGCCGACCAGTTCTTCGGCATTCTCGAAGCGGAAGGACTGCGCCCCGACGACCTTGCCGGGAAGAGCCGCGGCATCGCCTCCTACTTCAAGAAGCTGCGCGACGGAAAGTGGGGCGACGACATCCGCAACAGCACCGTGGAGAAGTGTCTCGACTCCGCCGATAACTGGGCGGCGAAGACATCCCCCCGACGTTCGGAAATCATCGCCCTGGCGTCGGCACAACTGCAACCCCTGCTCGTCGAGGCGGAAAAGCAACGCCCCGAACAAGGACGGACCCTCAACTCCTGCGAACTGTCCCTGCGTTACCTCAACCAGCTGCGTCTGCTCGCCAACATCGACGAGGAAGTCCGCGCACTCAACCGACGGGAGAACCGCTTCCTCCTCTCCGACACCAATGCGCTGCTCCGCCGGCTGATGCAGGAGGGAGACTCCTCGTTCGTCTTCGAAAAGATTGGCACCACGCTACGCCATGTCATGATCGACGAGTTCCAGGACACCTCGCGCATGCAGTGGAACAACTTCAAGATGCTGCTCCTCGAAGGACTGTCGCAGGGAGCCGGAAGCCTCATCGTCGGCGACGTGAAACAGTCCATCTACCGCTGGCGCAACGGCGACTGGAGCATCCTCAACAACCTGCGCGGCAAGATGGAGGGCATCTACCCCATCCGCGAGATGAAACTGACCACCAACCGACGCAGCGAGAGCAACATCATCCGCTTCAACAACGACATCTTCACCGCCGGGAGCGCCTGGCTCAACGAAATCTACCGCAACACCTACGGCACGGACTGCACCGAGCTGCAACAGGCCTACAGCGACGTCTGCCAGGACTCGCCGCGCAAGGAGGAGAAAGGCTACGTCCACGTGGACTTCCTCATCCCCGAAGACAACGAAGACTACGTCGAGATGACCCTGGAGTGCCTCGCCGAACAGGTGGAAAAGCTCGTGAGCGAAGGCGTTCGGCTGGAGGACATCACCATCCTCGTGCGCAAGAACAAGAACATCCCCGTGATTGCCGACTACTTCAGCGCCAACCTCCCCTACCGCATCGTGTCCGACGAAGCCTTCCGTCTCGACGCCTCGTCGTGCGTCTGCGCACTCATCGACTGCCTGCGCTGGCTCGCCGACGAGACCGACACCATCGCCCTCGCCCGCCTCGCAGCCATGTACCAGCGGGAGATTGTCGGCAGCGACACCGACTGGAACACCCTCCTGCTGCAGGGGGCGGAACACTACGTCCCGCAGGACTTCATCACCCGACGGGAGGAGTTGCGCCTCATGCCGCTCTACGAACTGCTCGAACACCTCTTCACTCTCTTCGGCATGGCGGAACGCGAGGACCAGGACGCCTACCTCTTCGCCTTCTTCGACGCCGTCATCGAATACCTGCAGGAGAACTCCTCCGACCTCGACTCCTTCCTCGCCTGGTGGGACGACAAGCTCTGCGCCAAGACCATCCCGTCCGGCGAACTGGAGGGCATACGCATCTACTCCATTCACAAGTCAAAGGGACTGGAGTTCCACACCGTCCTCATCCCCTTCTGCGACTGGAGCCTGGAAAACGAGATACGCACGCAGATGATCTGGTGCACGCCGCAGGACAGCCCCTACAACGAGCTGGACCTCGTCCCCGTGAACTACGGAGCGAACATGGCAAACTCCACCTACGAGCAGGACTACCGCCACGAACGGGTCCAGCTGTGGGTCGACAACCTGAATCTGCTCTACGTCGCCTTCACACGCGCCGGGAAGAACCTCTTCGTCTGGGCAAAGGACGGGCAGAGCAACTCCATCTCCACCCTGCTCTACCACAGCCTCTGCCGCATCGACCCGGCATTCGAGGGAATGGGGGAGTTCGAGACCGGCACCCTCTGTCCGTCGGTTGAAAAGGAAGAACGACAGGCAGGCAACAACCGACTCACCGCGCAACCCGGCACACGGCTCGTCAAGATGGCATCCTTCGACAACCGCATCGACTTCCGCCAGTCAAACCGCTCGGCAGACTTCATCCGCGGAGAAGAGGACGAGGACGACAGCCAGCGGTACATCCGCCAGGGAAGGCTGCTGCACTACGTCTTCGCCACCATCCGGACACACGACGACGTGGAGCCGACCCTCGCACAGATGGAGAGCGAAGGACTCTTCGACTCCGCCGGCGACGTCGGACACGCACGCTCGCTCATCCAACGTGCCCTCGCACGCCCCGAGGCAAGGAAGTGGTTCGACGGAAGCTGCGAACTCTTCAACGAGTGCTCCATCGTCTACATGGCGGACGGCGAACTGCAGACCCGGCGCCCCGACCGCGTGATGATTGACGGCGGACAGGTCGTCGTCGTCGACTTCAAGTTCGGAAAGCAAAGCCCCGCCTACCACGAACAGGTGCGCGGCTACATGCAGCTCCTCCGACAGATGGGATACACCGACGTCCACGGATACCTCTGGTACATCTATAAGAACGAACTCATCACTGTGGAATAAACCGTAAACAAGCCACCCATGAACCCATTCCTGAAACTCGTCGCCGAAGACCTCCATGACAAGCTCCAAGGCGACTTCACACATACCGCCGTCGTGTTCCCCAACAAACGTGCGGGCCTCTTCTTCAACGAATACCTCGCCACGCGCGCCGGACAACCCGTCTGGTCCCCCGCCTACCTGACCATCAGCGAACTCTTCCGCTCACTGACCGACCGCCGCGTGGGCGACCCCATCGAACTCGTGTGCCGCCTCTACGAGGTCTTTCGCGATGCCACCCGGAGCCACGAGACACTCGACGAATTCTACTTCTGGGGCGAGCTGCTCATCAGTGACTTCGATGACATCGACAAGAACCGCGTCGACGCCGACCGGCTCTTCGCCAACCTCCAGGACCTCAAGGCATACGACACACTCGACTTCCTCAACGACGAGCAGGCGGACGCCATCCGTCAGTTCTTCCGCAACTTCTCCGTCAGCAAGACTACCGAGCTCAAACAACGCTTCATCGCCCTGTGGAACGTCCTGGGCGACATCTACCACCGCTTCCGCGACGACCTCGCCGCACAGAACATCGCCTACGAGGGCATGCTCTACCGCGAAGCCTGCGAAGCGCTCGATGCCTCCACCCTGCCCTACGAGCACTACGTCTTCGTCGGTTTCAACGTCCTCAACCGCGTGGAGCACCTCCTCTTCGAGAAACTCCAGGCTGCCGGGAAGGCGCTCTTCTACTGGGACTACGACGTCAGCTACCTCGACACCCCCAACCACGAGGCGGGCGAGTTCATCCGACGCAACCTCCGCGACTTCCCCTCCGAGCTGCCCGAATCCCACTTCCACGCCTTCGCCGGACACAAGGAAATCGAGTACGTCGCCGCCTCGACGGAGAACGCACAGGCACGCTTCCTCCCCGACTGGCTGCGCGCCCACCTGGGCAAGAAGGAGTCCGAGACCGCCGTCGTCCTCTGCAACGAGGCGCTCCTCCAGCCCGTCTTCCACTCCCTGCCCTCCGACATCGTGCAGCACGTCAACATCACCATGGGCTTCCCCCTCGCCCAGACGCCCGTCTACAGCCTCATCAACGCCCTCGTCACCCTCCAGACCGAGGGCTATCACGCCGACACGGGACGCTATGACTACGCCGCCGTCATCGCCGTGCTGAAGCACCCCTACGTCCGCAGCCTCTCGCCCGAAGCAGAGCCACTCGGACGCTCCCTCACCGCGCGCAACCGCTTCTACCCCCTTCCCTCGGAGCTGCAGACGGACGAACTACTGACGCACCTCTTCACACCCGTCAGCGGGAACGCAGCCCTCTGCACCTACCTGGAGGCGGCACTCGAACGCACCGCCTCGCTCTACCGTCAGGAGACAGCCGCCCCGAACCCCTTCGACCAGCTCTACCGTGAGTCGCTCTTCCAGGCATACACCACCGTGAACCGCTTCCGTCGCCTCATCGAGGGCGGCACCCTCCGCGTGCAGACCCCGACCCTCGCCCGCCTCATGAACAAGGTCTTCTCGACCGCCTCCATCCCCTTCCACGGCGAACCCGCCATCGGGCTGCAGGTCATGGGCGTGCTCGAGACCCGCAACCTCGACTTCAAGAACGTCGTGATGCTCTCGCTCAACGAAGGCAAGCTCCCCAAGGGCAGCAGCGACTCGTCGTTCATCCCCTACAACCTGCGGAAGGCCTTCGGCATGACCCTGCTCGAACACAAGAACGCCGTCTATGCCTACTACTTCTACCGCCTCATGCAACGCGCCGAGCACGTCGCCCTGCTCTACAACACCTCGTCCGACGGACTCAACCGCGGCGAGATGTCGCGCTTCATGCTCCAGCTCCTCACCGAGAGCAACCACGACATCCGCAAATCCTCCGTCACCGCCGGACAGATGCCCATGAGCACCGCGCCCATCCGCGTCGACAAGACTCCCGAGGTCCTCGAGCGGCTCTACCGACGCTTCCACACCGGCGAGAAGGGCTTCATCTCGCCGTCCGCCCTCAACACCTACCTCGACTGCCGCCTGAAGTTCTACTTCCACTACATCGCCGGGCTCCGTCCCAAGGAGGAAGTCAGTGCAGAGATTGACTCCGCCACCTTCGGCAGCATCTTCCACCGCAGCGCCGAGCTGGTCTACCGCGAGCTGACCGCGCACGGCGACACGGTGCGTCGGGAGGACCTCGAACCGCTGCTACGCGACAAGGTGCGCCTGGAGTACTTCGTCGACAGCGCCTTCAAGGAACTCTTCTTCCACGTCCGTCCCGAGGACAAGCCCGAGTACAACGGCGTCCAGCTGCTCAACTCCGAAGTCATCGTCAGCTACCTCCGCCAGCTGCTCGAGAAGGACCTCTACCACGCTCCCTTCCGCATGGTCGCCATGGAGCTGCCCGTCCACGAGGATTTCACGCTCAGCACCCCGACGGGCACGCATACGGTCCGCATCGGCGGCATCATCGACCGCCTCGACAGCAAGGACGGCACGCTGCGCATTGTCGACTACAAGACCGGCGGCGAGCCTTCCGTGGCATCCAGCATCGAGATGCTCTTCACCCCCGCCGAGCGCCGTCCGAACTATGTCCTGCAGACCTTCCTCTACGCCGCCATCATGACGCACCGCCAGCCGTTGCCCGTCGCCCCGGCATTGCTCTACATCCACAAGGCAGCCTCGGCAGACTATTCCCCCGTCATCCGCATAGGCGAACCATACAAGGAAAAGAAGGAGGTGACCGACTTCCGTGAGTACGACGAGGAGTTCCGTGCGCGTCTGCGCGAGTTGCTGGAGGAAATCTTCCATCCCTCCGTCGCTTTCACACAGACGGACTTTGACACACACTGTGCCTACTGCGACTTCAAGGACTTGTGCCGCCGATGAGTCTCCCCGTCGTTCCCTTGGGTCCTGGATATGCCGTTTACAGCGTCTCGCAAAACTTTTTGGTCCCGGATACAGCATTTCCTTAACCTTTCAAAACGTTTTGAAGCTGGATATGACGTATCCTTAACCTTTTGAAATGTTTTGAAGCTGGATATGACGTATCCTGAGCCTTTCGAAATGTTTTGGCGCTGGATACGACGTATCCTTAACCTTTTGAAATGTTTTGGAGCTGGATACGACGTATCTGACGTCCGGGAAATAAAAAAGACGCCGGAAACAGGGTTCTCGACGTCTTATCAAATTCCTCACACACCGCGAGGCTATTGTCCCTGCCAATCATCCATTGTCAATCAGATAAACACTTCCTCCGGATACTCCACATCCACGAGGAAGAGGGCATGGCCGGGAGCCGACGTGCCCGCCTTGCAACGGTCCTTCTGCTCGATGATGCGGCGGAAACCCTCGACCGAGAGCTTGCCGCGACCAACCTCGAAGAGCGTACCGACGATGGCACGCACCATGTTGCGGAGGAAACGGTCGGCACGGATGGTGAAGACCCATTCGGTGTCGCTCACCTGCTCCCAGCGGGCGTGCATGATGCGGCAGTTGTTCGTCTTCACGTCAGTGTGGAGCTTGCTGAAGCTCGTGAAGTCGGTGTACTCTGCCAACACGTCCGCCGCCTCGTTCATCCGGCAGAAGTCGAGCGGAGCGCCGAAGAGACGGCACTTGTACGCGCGTCCGAAGGGCGTCTTCGTGGTCGTCACATAATACTTATAGGTGCGGGACGTGGCATCAAAGCGGGCGTGCGCGTCCGCCTTGACAGGCACCACCCGGTAGACGGAGATGTCGGGCGGGAGCAGCCGATTGAGCTTGTCGGCGAGGAAGACGGGGTCGCATGGCTCCGTCGCGTCGAAGTGCGCCACCATGAGCGAGGCATGCACCCCGGCGTCGGTGCGTCCCGCTCCCACCACCTCGACCGGACGGCGGAGCAAGGTGGAGAGCGCCTTCATCAGTTCCTCCTGCACGCTGTTGCCGTTGGGCTGAATCTGCCAGCCGTGGTAAGACGTGCCATCGTAGGCCAGATAGACGAAATAGCGTTGCATGGCGGTCAGCGGACGGTGATGTGGAAGCAGCCCTGCTTCAGTTCATACTTCACATAGCACTGCTCGCTCTCGCGCAGGTCGCGCAGCACTTCCGAGAGGACCAGCTTCAGCGTGTCGGCACTCACATCCTGATAGGGGCGTCCGTCGAGCTCCTCGATTTTCTTGAACCGTTTCCAGCTGACGTCGAAGGTCGTGCCGTAGCAGTGTGTGGAGTTGGCGGACGCGTTGCCGTTGACGCGGCGCAACCGCTTGACGTCGCCCTGTGTGCGGAGGACGGAGGTAACGATGATTTTATTGGGGTTGAGTCCCTTTGCCGTCAGCGAATCGAGGAAGTTCTGTCCGATGGACTGCAAGAGGGTGTTTGCCTTGGGGACGAGGAAAGGGATGGAGTGCGTCAGTGAGTCGAGATGGTAGGCGTCACACGATGCCAGCTCCTCGAGCTTGCCCACCCGTTCGAGCGCCTCCTCGCGCGACGCCACGGGACGGATGCCCAGGCTCTTGGCGGCTTTCAGGTGGGTGTCGTTCAAGTCGGGAAAACTCCGTTTATAGCTGATGACGCCCCGCACGTTGTGCGGATTGTTCATAATCATGGACGTGTCCTGCTTGCATCCGCCCGACAACACTGCCACGAGGCAAAGGGCCGACATCAGTCTGATGGTAAGTCTACGCTTGCTTTTCATTCGAATCGTTATTTTGTTGCATTTATTGAAGTTGACGGGAATCCGGCGGATTCCGCTTGCGAAAGAGATGTTCTGTCAAAAAAAAACTGCGTGCAAAGATAGGCGAAAATCGAGAGCACGGGAAAAATAACAAGCGCTTTATTCCGCCAAAAAAGGAAGATTCACTACCTTTGCGCCGACAAAAAGGGCCGAAAGTGCTCAATCAGAAGCGAAGACGCCGCTCCCTGCAACAGACACGGCAGGAGCCCCCGACCGGCAGCCGGCGGAATCGTTGTCAACCTAAAAACCAAGAAACCTACTCCGAATGATAGAGAAGCATATAGTTCTTGAAGACATAGACCCCGTAATCTTCTACGGCGTAAACAATGTGAACATCCAGATGATAAAGGCTTTGTACCCGAAGCTGCGCATTGTCGCACGCGGCAATGTGGTCAAGGTCATGGGCGATGAAGAGGAGATGTGCGCATTCGAAGAGAGCCTGCTGGCACTGGAGAAGCACTGCGCGCAGTACAATTCGCTGACCGAGGAGGTTATCCTCGACATCGTGAAGGGCAGACGTCCGTCGGTGGAGCCGGCGGGGAACGTCATCGTCTACAGCGTCGGCGGGAAGCCCATCACGCCGCGCAGCGAGAACCAGGAGAAGCTGGTGAAGGCCTTCGACGAGCACGACATGATTTTCGTCACGGGACCTGCCGGGTCGGGCAAGACGTACACCGCCATCGCCCTTGCCGTGCGCGCCTTCAAGAACAAGCAGATACGGAAAATCATCCTGAGCCGTCCGGCAGTGGAAGCCGGTGAGAAGCTGGGCTTCCTCCCGGGAGACATGAAGGAGAAAATCGACCCCTACCTGCAACCGCTCTACGACGCCCTGCAGGACATGATTCCGGCTGCCAAGCTTCAGGAGATGATGGAGCAGAACGTCATCCAGATTGCTCCCCTCGCCTTCATGCGCGGACGTACGCTGAACGACGCCGTCGTCATCCTCGACGAAGCGCAGAACACCACCTCCCAGCAAATCAAGATGTTCCTCACCCGCATGGGCATGAACACCAAGATGATTGTCACGGGCGACATGACACAGATAGACCTGCCGCCGTCGCAGACCTCGGGCCTGATTCATGCCCTGCACATCCTCAAGGGCATCAAGGAAATCAGCTTCATCGAGATGAACAGGAAGGACATCGTCCGCCACAAGCTCGTGACCCGCATCGTCGAGGCGTACGAGAAGTATGAGGCGGCGAAGGAGACGAGGGGACGCGCCGACAAGTGAACAAGCATATACAACCATTTAATCCATACAGACAAATGAAAGCATTAGTAAAAACAGACTTCCACTTTCCCGGTCAAAAGAGTGTTTATCATGGAAAGGTACGCGATGTGTACAACATCAACGACGACTTGCTGGTCATGGTTGCCACCGACCGCATCTCTGCCTTCGATGTCATCCTGCCGAAAGGCATCCCCTTCAAGGGACAAATGTTGAACCAGATTGCAGCCAAGTTCCTGGATGCTACTGCTGACATTGTCCCCAACTGGAAGATTGCCACTCCCGACCCCATGGTGACCGTCGGACTGAAGTGTGAAGGCTTCCGCGTGGAGATGATTATCCGCGGCTATCTCACCGGCAGTGCCTGGAGAGAGTACAAGGCTGGCTGCCGTTCGCTCTGCGGCGTGGCTCTCCCCGACGGAATGAAGGAAAACGAGAAGTTCCCCACCCCCATCATCACCCCGACGACCAAGGCTGAAGCCGGACACGACGAGAACATCTCGAAAGAGGAAATCATCGCTCAGGGTCTGGTGAGCAAGGAGGACTATGAACTGATGGAGAAATACACCTACGCCCTCTTCGAGAGAGGCAGCCGGATGGCAGCCGAGAAGGGCCTCATCCTGGTCGACACGAAGTATGAGTTCGGCAAGAAGGACGGCAAGGTGTACCTCATCGACGAAATCCATACGCCCGACTCTTCCCGCTACTTCTATGCCGACGGCTACCAGGAGAAGTTCGAGAAGGGCGAACCGCAGAAGCAACTCTCCAAGGAGTTCGTCCGCCAGTGGCTCATCGAGCACGACTTCATGGGCAAGGCAGGCCAGCAGGTGCCTGAGATGACCGACGAATATGTCAACAGCGTGTCCGAGCGCTACATCGAGCTGTACGAACACATCGTCGGCGAGAAATTCGAGAAGGTGGAGTCGGCAGACCTTGCCGCACGCATCGAGAAGAACGTGACTGAATTCCTGAAGAACAGATAAGCGAGCAGTTGACGAGTTGACAGGCAACTCCCATTGACATACATACCAGTTGACGAGCTGACGAGGACAGGACCACCGGACAATCTCCCGGTCCCCCTTGTCGACTCGTCAACTCGTCACTTCAAACACTTACAAACTCACAACCTAAAAAACAAACACAACATGGGATACGCGCAAGAACAGATTACGCCGTATAACACCGAAGAAAGCAAGAAGGAACAGGTGGAACAGATGTTCGACAACATCGCCCCCGCCTACGACCCCTTGAATCACCTGTTATCCCTGGGCATCGACCGCCACTGGCGACGCACCGCCATCGAGTGGTTGAAGCCTTTCCACCCGGAGCGCATCCTCGACATTGCCACCGGAACGGGCGACTTCGCCATCCTGGCAGGCAAGGAACTGGCACCACGCGAACTCATCGGCGTGGATATCTCGGAGGGCATGATGCAGGTAGCACGACAGAAAGTGGAGAAAGCCGGTCTCTCGGACCACATCCGGTTCCAGCAGGCAGACAGCCTGAACCTCCCCTTCCCTGACGAAAGCTTCGACGCTGTCCTCATCGCCTTCGGAGTACGCAACTTCGCCAACCTCGATGCTTCGCTCAACGAGATTCACCGCGTGCTCGCCACCGGCGGCCACCTGGTCATTCTCGAACTGTCCACCCCGATAAGCTCGCCCATGAAACAGCTCTTCGGCATCTACTCAAAGTGCGTACTGCCCTCCCTCGGACGGCTCATCTCCAAGGACCACAATGCCTACACCTACCTGCCCGAAACCATCAAGGCATTCCCGCAAGGCGAAATCATGCAGGAAATCATCGGCAAGGCAGGCTTCGGCACGGTGACCTTCCGCCGGCTCACGATGGGTATCTGCACGCTCTATATGGCTACCAAATAAGACTAACTGATTTTAACCTACACACGAGTTATGGATAAATACGGATTGATAGGTTACCCCCTGGGGCACTCCTTTTCCCGTGGTTATTTCAACGAAAAATTCGAGAACGAAGGCATCGACGCGCAGTATCTCAACTTCGAGATACCCGTCATCACCGACCTTCCTCAAATCCTGGCAGAGAATCCCGAGCTGAAGGGACTGAACGTCACCATTCCCTACAAGGAACAAATCATCCCGTTCCTCGATGAACTGGACAAGGATGCCCTCGCCATCGGCGCGGTCAATGTGGTCAAGGTCATCCCGCAGAAAGGCTACAAGTACAAGCTCGTCGGCTATAACTCCGACGTCATCGGCTTCACCCAGTCCATCGAGCCGCTGCTGGAGCCGCACCACAAGCAGGCACTGGTCCTCGGCACCGGCGGGGCAGCCAAAGCCATCACCTACGGACTGAAGAAGCTGGGCGTGGAGAGCACCCTCGTCTCGCGCCGTCCGTATCCGAACGCCTTCACGTATGACGAGCTGACTCCCGAGGTCATGCAGGAGTACCAGGTCATCGTCAACGCGACTCCCGTAGGCATGTATCCGCACAGCGAACAGTGCCCGGACATCCCCTACCAGCTGTTGACCCCGCAACACCTGCTCTACGACGTCATCTACA
This sequence comes from Mediterranea sp. ET5, assembly GCF_023337025.1. NCBI lineage: Bacteria > Pseudomonadati > Bacteroidota > Bacteroidia > Bacteroidales > Bacteroidaceae > Mediterranea > Mediterranea sp. ET5. The sequence goes on from NZ_JAMBLN010000010.1 coordinate 105,770, forward strand.
ATCCGGACATCACCCTCTTCATGCGCAAGGGCATGGCGATGGGTGCGACCACCAAGAACGGACTGGAGATGCTCCTCCTGCAGGCCTTCGCCGCGTGGGACATCTGGAACCAATAACTCCGCGCATCATGAACAGACGCAGCAAACGCATCGTGAGCAGTGTGGCAGGCATTGTCGCACTGCTCTTTGTCGTATTAGCGGGCGGGGGTCTCTACCTGACGAGCTACGCCCTCCAGCCGGACGGCGGCGCGAAGGACTTCCGTGCTTCGGACCTGAAAGGTTCGTGGGACTACCTCTACCGCGAATACCCGTACGTGGGGCAATGGGTGGACAGCCTGCAACAGGTCTCCGCCCTGCGCGACACGTTTATCACCGCTCCCGACGGAGCACGCCTGCACGCACTCTATGCCGCCGCTCCCGACACGACGCGACGGACGGCAGTCATCGTGCACGGCTACACGGACAATGCCATCCGCATGCTGATGATAGGCTACCTCTATCACCACGACTTGCGCTGCAACATCCTCCTGCCCGACCTGCGCTATGCCGGGCACAGCGAGGGGACCCACATCCAGATGGGATGGAAGGACCGGCTCGACGTGCTGCGCTGGATGGATGTAGCCAACCAAACCTTCGGCGGGAACACCTCGATGGTGGTGCACGGAATCTCGATGGGCGCCGCCACCACGATGATGGTCTCGGGCGAGCCGCAACAACCCTATGTGAAGGCATTCGTGGAGGACTGCGGCTACACGAGCGTCCGCGACCAGTTCGCCAAGGAGCTGAAGGAGCAGTTCCACCTGCCCGCCTTCCCCCTGCTCGACGTGGCAAGCCTGCTGTGTGAGTGGCGCTTCGGCTGGGACTTCGACGAGGCGAGTGCGCTCCGTCAGGTGCGTCAGTGCCGGCTGCCCATGCTCTTCATCCACGGCGACGCCGACGACTATGTCCCCACGTGGATGGTTTACAAGGTCTATGAAGCCAAGCCCGCCCCCAAAGAGTTGTGGGTCGTGCCGCGTGCCGCACACGCCATGTCCTATCACGACAACCGCGAGGAATACACGCGCCGGGTGAGCGCCTTCCTCACCGACTGCCGATGGTGACCACCTCCGTACACAGACGGGCAATCGTCTCCCGGTGCGTGACGAGAATCAGTGTCTTGCCCTGCACCTGAGTGGACAGCCGTCCGAGCATCAGCCGTTCGGTCTCGCTGTCGACCGACGACGTCGGCTCGTCCAGCAACAGGATGCCGCCGGGACGAAGCAGTCCACGGGCGATGGCTATGCGCTGTGCCTGTCCCTCGCTCAGTCCCGCCCCCTGTTCGCCGCAACGGGTATCCAGTCCGTCGGGAAGTGTCCCGACAAAATCCGCCGCAGCCGTGTGGAGCGCGGCATGCAATTCCTCGTCCGTCGCATCGGGACACCCCATCAGCAGATTCTCGCGAATGGTTCCACTCACCAGTGTGTTGCCCTGAGGCACGTAGGCAAAGTTGCAACGTGTCAACGGGGAGGCAGCGGCTTCCCTGTCGCCGTCATAGAGCGTGATGCTTCCCCCGCCGGGCTTGTGAAGGGCAAGCATCAGCCTAATCAAGGTGCTCTTGCCCACGCCGGTCTCGCCCACCACGGCAGTCAGGCTTCCCGGCTTGAAATCATGGCTGAACCCGTCGAACACGGGACGGTTGCCACCGGGATAGGCGAACGTCAGGCGGTCGATGCGGACACCGACGGGACCGTTCAGACGGACGGGCTCTCCCTGCTCCTCCAGCGGTTGCGCCGTGAGTTCCTGCAGCCGTTCGGCGGAAGTCAGCACGCGGGTGAACGACGGAATCTGCCGGCTGAGTTCGACCATCGGACGCTGCACCTGCGAGACCAGTTGCAGGAAGGCAGTCATCATGCCAAAAGTCACCGTTCCGTCGAGCAGTCCGAAGATGCCCCACAGGAAGGCGACGGCATAGCCCGTGGCAAATCCCAGCTGCACCATGCTCCGCGAGAAGGCGGAGAAGTCGATGCGTTGCCCCACCTTCGTTTGCAGCAGCCGCTGCAAGTGCTCCAGCAATGCCTCGGCGCGGGGCGTGTATTCCAGCGTCCGCATCAGTACCCGGTGTTGCAGGTGCTCCTGCAGATGGCTCTGCACGCGGCTGTCCGTGTCGCGGATTTCCCGGGAGAGGCGGCGCATGCGGTGCATGTAGGTCTTGCTGAAGAGCAGTGCCACGGGCATGACGAAGAGCAGTACCCCCGCCAGCCGCACATCGAGTGACAGGAGGAAGAAGAGGGCGCCGGCGAGCTGTACCGAGGTGACCAGGGAAGCGGGCATCGACCGGCAAAGGAAGTCGGTGACGGTGGTCACATCTTCCTCGATGCGGTTGAGCATGTCGCCCGTATGGAGGGCACCGCTTCCGCTGTCCCGGCTCTCCATCAGGTGGTTGAAGAGTCGCTGACGGAGGGCGTTCCGCATCCTGATTTCCGTGTGTCCGACAAGCCGGCTGCGGATGACCGACAGAAGGAGTTGCATCACCATGCACCCGACGAACAGTCCGACAAGGAGCCGGAGGTCATCTGCCGGCTGAGAGGTCACCCGGTCAATCAGCAGCTTGCAGACGTATACAAAGAACAGCGAGACCCCGACGTACAGGGTCCCGACAGCCACGCTTCCCAGCAAGGGCAGGCGATGCCCCCGCGAAGCGTTCCAAAGCCAACGAAGTGTATTCATCGATAATCTATCATAAGGAGAGAGCGTACTCAGCTCATCAGTTTCAACAAGACACGCCGGAGGGGCAGCAGGTGCCTCCACCAACGTGCCAACAGGCGTTCACGACGCGACGAGCAGTCAACGACACGTCCCTGCCGGATAATCTGCGTCACCCTGCCACAGATGGCATCGCGGCTGCAATGTTCCGTGGCACACAGGTTGCCGTCGCCCATCAGCACACAGTCATCCCCCTCCCGTCGGTAGACCCGGTGGAGGATGTATCCGCGTCCGGGAATGCACGCCAGCACCACATCGCCCGTACAGACTTCGCCGTGTACGGCTTCCAGCACCACGCTGTCCCTTCCGCCGACAATGAAGGGGCGCATGCTGCTCCCCTTGGTCTTCAGCGTCACGGTGTGCCCTTCGTCCAGCATCCGGACGATTTCGGGGAACAGTTCATCCCCGGAAAGAATCAGTTTCATTTGGGAAGAAAAAAGTAGTCCCCTTCCCGGTCACGCCTGATCGAAAAGGGGACTGTCACGCAGGTGCTGCCGTACAATCACGCTCTGGCAGACACCTGCAAGGAAGTTTGACGGACCAACCTGACCAGTAGCCGGCAGGTGGTCTCAGTCGTTTTATTTACCACTGGTTATGACTGCACGGCTCAGACGCGGGTCGTCGTAGAACATGTTGTCCACGCCACCCTTGTAGTCGAGCTTCAGCTGTGCCTTGTCAACCCCGAACTCCTCAACGAAGCAGTTGTACACCGCCTCGGCACGCTCCTTGCTCAGGCGCTCGTTAATCTCCTTGCTACCCGTACCTGCATCGGCATAACCGGTGATGGTATAGATGATGGAGGAGTCGCCCTGCTTGATGACCTCAGCCAGAATGCCGATGTTGGCACGTGCCTGGTTGGACAGTGTGCTCTTGCCGATGGGGAACACCACGAGGTTGGCAGCACCGATGCGCTTCACGAGGTTCTTCACGGCCTCCTTGTTGCCCTCGGCGAGTGCCTTCTCCAGGCGTTCGTTCTCTTCGGTCATCTGACGGAGCTTCTCGCGCATGGCGTCCAGCTCGGCGTTGTTGTAGACGGTGCGTGTGCGGGTCACGGTCTTGCCGCGGTTCCAGCCACGGGGCTTGAACTTGTATGCCAGACCGACGGTTGCAGAGAGCATACCTTCACCGCTGCGTCCGCCCGGCTCGCCGTCGAAGTCATCGTTGGTGAATGTGCCGCGGATGTCGACGTTGAGGTCGAGTGCCGAGCTGAGGCGGAAGGTGTTGAGCAAACCGACGTGTCCGGAGATGGCAGTCTCCTTCGGCTCTTCGGTAACACTCATGGCACCCACGCCCACATAGGGAATCAGGTTGTAGACACGCGTCTCGTTGTAGCCCGCGATGAGGTTCGAGAAGTTGAACATGGCGTCCAGGCGGATGTTGAAGAAGTTGAACTTCTGGTCTTTCAGCCAGTCGCCCCACATCTCGTTGCCGTCGGCATGGACATCCGTCTGCGTGGCACCCTTTGCCGAGAGTCCGCTATACATCAAGCGCACTCCCACTTCCGGGATGAACCACTTGCCCACGGCGATGTCGAGTGCCGGAGCGATGCGCTTGCCGAAGTCAGCCTGACGGTCGTGGTCGCCGAAGTAGACATTACCTCCGGCACCCACGCTGATGAACCAGTTGCTCCAGAAGCTGTTGGTCTCGACCCTGTATTTGTCGTCGTTATACTCTACAGTCTCTTCTAAATGTACATTGTCCTTGGCTTGTGAGAAAGCCGTTGTTGCAGCCGCAAACGCGAGTACTGCAAAGAATGTTCTCTTAATCATGTTGATTCTATTTGTTTGTTAATTATTTCTCCCTTCCACTCTTCCCGTTGTCGCAAGTATATTCAAAACATACGACTACCGGGAAGTGGTCAGCATAACCAGTCACTTTCGTGATAGTCACATCCTGGTGACTCCGGATGGTGCCATCTGCATCTTCCACTGTCACATCGGTATAAGATACCTCGTCTCTGCTTTTCTCAAAATGCTCCACCTCATTCATACAGCTGATGGCTTTCAACTGTACCGCAGCATCCGGAACGTTGATGTACCACATCTTGTCCACGACTTCTCCTCGTTGGTCGTCGGCGCACAAGATATCAGCAGCATCGCCTCCGAACTTGGAACGTATCATCAGTGAACCGCTGTCCCATGCTGGATAGACACCTCCACGATGAAGTTCCACCCAAGGATCGGCAATCTGCAGACCTGCTTCTGTCACGGGGTCTATCAGGTTGTCCTCAATGGTGTGGCGGGTATAGCGCATGTTGGTGTCTCCCATGATGATAGCCGGACGGTTGTTGGTCTTTGCCCGTTCCATCACATAATCACGCAACTGGCGCAATTGGGCAAGCTGGGCACGTACCCATGGATTCTCATCTTCCTTATTGCCCTCACCGCCATACGTATTCATGTGGGTAATGTAGACATCGACCGCCACACCCTCGGCGACCGTCACCACGTAATGACGGAAGCCCTTTGCGACAAGCGTATTGGCGCCGTCATCAAGTCCGCCGTACTCAGCCTCGAACTGCACCATCGTTTCACCGGTAGCAGTGATGCCATCCTTCTTCCAGAAGAAACCAAGGCCGTCAGTGTTGTTGCGTCCTATTATATTTGACACAGAACCTCGATGAGTTCCGGCATCATAACGGGACATCGCATTTGCCAGTTCCTCGTGATAGGCAAAGTCCTCGCTGACGGCAATGAAATCATACTCCAGCCTGTTCATGATGTTACCGATGGTCTTCGTACCATCTGCTCCCGGTCCATCGGGATTAACAAGTCCCAAAATATCCGGCAGACCATCTACATTCAACGCGGCGCAAGTGAACTTGCCCTGTAAGAGAGCTCCCTCCTTATCATAGATTTTGATAGTCTCATAGTTAGTGAGTGCTACCGGGAAGTTATAAATCTGTTCTGCGGAGAAATTTGTCAGGCTGTTGGCTGTGAACTCGGCAACATGGTGTTCCGTCGATACCGTAATGGTAAAGAGGTCACCGGACTGAATGAGTGGGAAAAGGCTCATGTAGCAGGTCAGAGACTGCTCCAGCACCGGAGCCTTCGTATCCCATTCGAGAGTAATGGTGTTCTCTCCTTCGTCGGTCTGTTTCCAACTGCCATTGTCCGCACTGAATGTGAAGGCTCCGGCAATGGGTACATCGGCTCCCTCCCGGCTGACGCTCAGCGTCAGACTCTTCAGCGTTTCACCCTGTAACGGCGTTCCGGTGGCATCAATCGTGAAGCGTGCCAGCGAAAAGAGATGCCTGAATACGAATTCATGGTCTCCGTCGTCTGTCTTCGCCGTGGCACGACCATATTTATAGTCACCATGCAACGTGCCTTCGTCCATATTCTGCATGGCAGGCAACACACCGGTCAGCGAATGGACGTCGTGAGATGCATTGGCTCCGTCGTAGGGATAGTAGGCATAAACCGGCTTATCAAAAGCCGATGTGCCGGAAGCGGCAAAAGCAGCAGTAGGAGCCGTGCCCTGCCCGACTTTGGCATAACGCTTCTGTACAGCACCCGACTCCTCGAACACACCGATTTCGTCGCCATCCGTCCAGACAATGCCCACCGCATTGGTTCCATCCACAGCCTCACCGACAGCGGTGCGTGTGGTGGTTGAAGGTGCCATGTGGGCAACAATCCGGCTCTGACTCAGTCCGCTGTATTCCGAGACATCCTCTGAACAGGAGAAAAGAAACTGGGTTGCCAGCATTACGGCAACCATACCAAGATATTTACGCATAAAGGTTCATTCCTTAAGGGGACAGGCATGTCCATACACGCCTGTCCCGTGGAAAAATGTGATGATTATCTGATTCTTGTCCAACCGATAGCGTCAGTCTGGTTATCAATCATGCCGGAGCTGTAGCCCGGAGCGACCGACTGCATCGTAGAACCTCCATCGGGGTACAAACCGGTAATGGGTGAACGGTCCGGATCGTATGCCTGACGATATTTGGTATTCAGCAAGAGGATATTTTTAGCGACATTGCTGTAATCGGTAACTTTGTTCATCAGCACGATACCGACAGGATAGAAACCATTGGCATCCATCTCTGTAATTTTACCGTTAATCCAGTTGTTAAGAGATTGGGCCACTGTTCCGCTAGTCTCACTTTCATCACGATCTTCAAAATAGCCACCTAAGCCCATATAAATCCAGGCATTGTGTGCATAATTATCCAAATCATTGTAATTGGTCTGCGACCAATTCAGAATATTCTGTCCCTTTTCTATACGCTCTGTTAACGAAGGAACATAACCACGACTACTGCTATTATAGCCCTGATTTCTGTCTGTTGACAACTGGGCATGAGTTCCATAGACCTCAATACCGCTTGGAACATTATTACCATCAGTCAAACTTCTCTGATAATAAGGATATCCAGTGAATTCTGCTCGATTCAATGTCATACCCATATTCATGAACAAGCACTTACTGTTCGCAATGGATACCGAATTCTCCGTATTGACAATAACAATCACACTGCCCAGTACATCCTTCACAACCGTATTCTGATCCAAGTCTCTGGCATCAATCACTGCACTATTGTTTGCACAGATTTCACTAATTCGTTGTTCCCAACCGCCGTTATCACGATTGTAATCATAACTGTCTTGTGCAAACGTACAGATTACTACCATATATTCTTCTCGTTGAACATGCTTGGTTATTTCACTTAAGGTTTCCTCAAAAGTTGGTGCAGAATTTGTCATAACTTTACCGCCGCCGTAGTTGCGGGTACTACCTCCATTAGCAACACCCAAATCATCAATATTCCCCAATAAGCCCAAGTAACCCAATTTCCATCTCGTATCAATATGGAAAGCACGAATACCAGCATCATATTGGGCCTTAATATCTGTATTTTTCTGGCTATCGCTATTCAGCGAGTTCCATGAACCGGGGATAGAAATCTCAGAGAGATAGACATTGCGTGGGATGTTGACCATCCAGTCGGAAGGATCCCACTCTGCATTTCCGTCCAAATTCGGCAGATCCGGGAGTCTGTGAATCTTTCCCGGAACCAAGGTCATGTCGCCATTCCGACCACCCAACTTCTTTGTATAACGATGACCATCGCCCGTAGCAATCTGAATAGACCAATCATCACTAATGGTGGTCTCACCGTCCAACAGAAGGAAGGCATTCATCTCAACGCTCTCGCCTATGCCTAAAGTCAAGTAAGCATGAGTTCCAGGGTTAGTAGCAATGATGCGTATTGTATTGGAACCATCTATAACGGTCGTGGTCGGCATCACATTGCCATCCGTATCTGCGGATACAAGGTCGACTTTGAACTTTCCGGAAATGGCAACCTCTTCAGGTGCCGTGAGAGTGATACTGTTTACTGTCACAGCGTTGCCTTCAGACGGTCCCTGCAACTTGAAACGGATAGCCGTGGAAAGAGGGATATACTTCAGGTTCACAGTCTCGCCGCTTTTCACACCGGCAGTCTTGGCATACATAAAGCAGGCATCCATATTCGGACGTACCACATCCTTACCATCTTCTTTCACGATGTCACATTCTTGCTCGTCAGGCATGTTCAGTGTCACGGTACTGTAGTCACTGCCCAGTTCAGCTCCGGAAGCAGGGTATACGGAATAGAAACTAGCCGTTTCGTTTTCTCCCCAACGCACACCAATCTCGCTTGTCTTGTCCAGACTGGTAGCATAGTTTTGTGTCTCACTTTTGACGGTCACTTTATAGTTCGCAGTGCCGACACCATTGCTGTTTGCACACTCAGGTGAGCTGACAATCACCTCATCCCCGTTCACCCAATAAATAGGGAATGCATTATCAGATTCCGGACCATAAATGGTACGTGTCGTGTTCTGCCCGAGCGTGGCATCAAATTTCACCTCTTCACCATTTGCAGGTTGGACGGTTGACCGTTCCTCGTCCTGGCAACCACTTGCCAAGAGTGCAAGAAGAGGAATCATGAAATACTTTGTAGCTTTCATATCAGTATTGGTTTTTAGTTGTTACTTTCTAGTTAATCTCATCCCATCTTTGCTCAGTAAAATCATAATCGAAGCCGGTGTTCACCTGATGCTCTTCGATCTGCCCGTTACTGGTCTCAGGGTTCTTGATATCCACAGAAGAGGCACAGATGCCACTTTCCAGGATTACCTGAGTCTTCTCCGTCTGAGGAGACTCATACGGTGCTTTCTCTTTGTCGTTTTTCATTGCAATAAAAATTAAATTGTTAAACTATAGTTTGAAGTCTCACTTTCTCTTTTTCTCTCGTCCGTATCCATACCGCCCGTACCCATAGCCGTACCCATACCCGTAGCCATAGCCGTGGCGGTGCGGGTCGACGCCGTTGAGCACGAGTGCCATGTTGTGGAGCTTCTTGTCCTCGTAGAGGCTCTCGATGTCGGGCAACTGACGGCGGTCGAGACGTCCCGAACGCACGACGAAGACGGTCAGGTCGGCTATGCGGTTGGCAATGGTCGCGTCCGCCACGATGCCCACGGGGACATTGTCGACGATGATGTAGTCATAGCGCGTGCGCAGCTCGGCTATCAAGATGTCGAGACGGCTGTCCAACAGCAACTCTGCCGGGTTCGGCGCCACGGGACCGGAGGCGATGATGTCGAAGTGCTCGCCCTTGCGGATGATGTCGTCGACCGTCACCGTCGTGTCGGCAAGGTAATTGGTCACACCCGTCCGGTGCTCGCCCAGGTGACGGCTCAGCGTCCCCTTGCGGATGTCGAGGTCGATGACCACCACCCGCTTGCGGGCATAGACGAAGCTCATTGCCAGGTTGCACGAGATGAACGTCTTGCCTGCCCCCTCATTGAACGAGGTGAAGGTGATGACCTGCGTCGGACGGTCCTTGCGCGACATGAACGCCATGTTCGTGCGCAGGATACGGAATGCCTCGGAGACGATGCTGTCGTCCTGACCCACGGAAGCCTTCGCGGTGCGTCCGTGCTGCCTTGCTGCCTCCTTGTCGAGCGGAATCTCGCCGAGGAACGGCACGCTCACCGCCTTCTCGATGTCCTTCCGTCCGTGAACCCGGGTGTCAAGGAAGAGCACCAGCAGGCAGCCCACGCCCGGCAGGGCAATGCCCACGAGCAAGCCCAGGAGCAGGATGCGGTTGCGGCGCGGCGAGATGGGGCTGTCGCCACCCTCGGCACTGTCGATGATGCGGGCGTTGTTGTCCGCCATCGCCTGGGAGAGGGCGTTCTCCTCCCGTCGGTTGAGCAGGAAGAGGTAGAGCGACTCCTTGATTTTCTGCTGACGTTCGATGGAGAGCATCTGGCGCTCCTTCGTCGGGATGGACGTCACGCGGCTCTGGGCATGCATCTCACGGTTCTGCGCGTCGTTGCGCTTCACGTTGAGGCTGACAATCATGTTGTCCACCGCACGGATGATGGTCTGCTTCATGGCACGGAGCGAGTTGTTCAGCTCCTCCACCACGGGGTTCTTCTCGCTGCTGTCGCTGATGAGGCGGTCGCGCTTGAGCTTCGCCGTGTTGTAGAGGTTGATCTGGCTCTCGATGTTCATGTCGCTCAGTCCCGTGTTCGAGGGGATGAGGTCGGTCTCCTTCGAGGGGTCGGTCAGGTAGTCCTTGATGAAGTTCGCCAGCCGGAGCTGCGTCTCCAGTTCCAGCGCGTCGGCGTTGTACTTCTGCGACTCGGTCATGTACATGCCGGCGGCGGACGAGATGTCCACAATCTGGTTGCTGCGCTTGAACGACTCCAGGTCCGACTCCACGCCGCCCAGCTCACGCTCGATGATGATGAGGCGCTCGTTGATGAAGTTCGCCGTGTTGACAGCCACCTGGTTCTTGTCCTTGATTGCCTCCTCGTTGTAGACGGTGATGAGCATGTTGAGCACATCCTCCGCCCGGACGGGCGAGCTGTCCTTCAGCGCGAGAGTGAGGATGGACGACTCCTCCTCTTCCTGCTGGATGCCCAGCGCCCCCTTGTAGCGGTTCACGACCGACTCCAATGGACGCTTCTGCACGCGGATGGGCACATCGGTCCACGAGGCGGCGTAGTAGTTCGTCGGGGTCACGACAAGCCGCTGCCCGTGCACCCGGACGGTGTCACCCATCGCCACGGTGCAGGTGCTGTCAGCCTCCATCCACGAGAAGCGCGAGAGGGTGACCGACCGTTCGCTCTTCGGCTGAACCGTCAGTGCCAGCCCCTGTTCGGGCATCGCGTCGGGAAAGCTCAGCCGCACGGGCGACTGGGTGTAGAGTTCATTGTAGCGCAGGCCGTCCTGTATCAGGTAGTCCACGTCGGCATGGACGCGCTGCACCACTTCACGCATGAGCTTCTTCGAGCGGAACTGGAGAATCTCGTTCGCCACGTTGACCTTGTTGATGAAGTTGTCGTAGCGGTCGAGCCCGGCAGTCGAGGTCTTGTTCGAGGGGTCCTTGATGATGACCGTCGCCGAACGGAAGTAGACCAGCGGCGAGCGGGCATAGCTGAGCCACGCCAGTCCGCCGCAGACCAACACGGAAATCAGGAACCACTTCCACTTGGAAGCGAAATACACGAGCAGGTCCACCACATTGATGCCCTGTTCGTTTCGGTTGTTGTTACTGGTTGTTTGCATGGGTATGTATCAGGTGACAAGAAACTATTTCGTTGCCCAGATGATCGAGCAGGCAGCCGTGACTGCAGAGAGCATGGTCGTGCCGATCTGCCATCCGCGCTCCTCGTTGTCCTTCTTCCGGTACTTCGGCTCGACGTAGACGATGTCGTTCTGTTGCAGGTAGAAGCAGGGGGAGTCGAAGAGGTCCTTGCTGCGCAGGTCGTGCATGAACATCTGCCGTTCGCCGTTCGACTCGCGGATGACCGCCACCCGGTTCGTGCGCGCCTTCGCATCGAGGTCGCCCGCCTTGGCTATCGCCTCCAGCAGGGTGACGCGGTCGCCGTCGACGGAGAACGTCCCGTTGTTTGCCACCGCGCCGAGCACGGTATATTTGAAGTTGAGGAACTCGATGGACACCAGGGGGTCCTTCATGTAGTCACCTTCGATGAGGCGGGTCTTGATGAGGTTCGTCACCTCGCTGACCTTCAGTCCTTCGACATGCAGTTTGCCCAGGATGGGGAAGTCGATGTTTCCCTCCACATCCACGCGGTAGCCCTTCTCGTTCACCCGTGTGGCAGCGTCAGCCGTCACGTTGCCGTCGGCGCCCACATGGAACGTCCCCCCGTAGATGTTGAACGGGATGGCAAGTTCCGGGTTCTTGCAGCTGACGGTGATGCTCAGACGGTCGTCGCGGTGGACCACGGCTTCATAGCCGGCATCATAAGGATACTTCTCGCCCATCTGCATGTCCTGCAAGTAAACAAAGTTCTTGCGCGATGCGCAGGAAGTCAAGAGTAACACGGCAAGCAGACTGAGGCTTGCCCAGAGTTTCGGTTTGTTCATTGTGTTTTTATTATTGATTTTGATGAATAGCGTTTCAAGTGCCGTTCGTATCGCGTTCAAGTGCCGTCCGTATCGCGTTCAAACGCCGCATGGACGGACCAAAGTATAATACTTAGGTAGGCTAAGTATAATACTTAGGGTGCCTAAGTATTATACTTTGGTCTGTACATGCCCGGGGTTAATCGCGTACAGGTTCTGCCAGCACAGCGTTGCAGCCGCTTCGTCAGGCAGACACTCCAGCGTGCCGACCGTCACCCGCTCGGTGAGACGGGCGAGGGTGTCGCACAAGGCACCGTTCAGCCGCTCGTCGTCGGTGATGACCGAGCAGCCCGGATAAAGGACCACAAAGGCGTCCACCTCCCGGCGGCGTACGAACCGGTTCGCCGGGGCTTGCGACAGGCGCACCATGCCGCCAATGGGGTATGAGAGGTTCCGGTAGCACGGGGTCTTGCCGCTCCACGGTGTGCCGTATGCCACCGCCTCGTCGCCCACCAGGCGCACCGCCGGATTGTCGTCGTTGAGCAAGGTGCAGCCGGGGATATGCTTCAGCCACAAGGCGGAGTGTGTGCTCTTGCCCGTGCCGCTCTTGCCCATGAAGAGGTAAGCCCGTCCGTCGTGACAGACTGCCGAGGCATGGATGGACACGCCCCCGTGAAGCAGGATGGCTTGCGAGAAGACAATGCGGAGCATCGACGAGAGCACCTGTCCGGCATCCGGCTCGCGCCAGTCCAGACAAGCCGTCGCCCGGGAGAAATCGCGCGCTGCCAGCAGACGGTGCACCACGCTTCCGCCGACGGAGAGGATGTCCACGCGGTAGGTATCCATGCAATCATAGAGACGGACACACCCCATGTCGTTCAGCGTCTCGTCCGCCAGCCGCCCCTCGGGGAAAGGGACCGGCGAAGCCAGCGCCTCGAACCGGAACAGTTCTTCGCCCGCCTCCTCTTCCGCCTGACAGCGGAACGGACGGAACGAGGGCAACAGGGTGTCGGCATCGCAGCCGGCAGGCAGGTAGACCGTCAGCCGGAATCCTGCCACGCAACAGGTCATCACAGATGGAAGCATAAGATTCTGTTTAGGTAATCAGTTATCAGTTTTCGTGGAACGCAGGTTGTTCCGCAACAGGCCGGTGAACAGCCAGAACGCCTCCCTCGGCGCATACGTCCGAGCAAAGCGGACATTGCGCAGGAAGGAGCGGGACGTCTGCCACTTCCGTTGCAGCCACGACCTGCCGGCACCGCTCCGACCCTCCAGGAACAGCCCGAAGTTGCCGCCCCGCCGCACGATGTCGAGCAAGGGTTCAGCCGACGGGGCCTGTGCCGGGTAAGGCAGGCAGCCGGGGTCCAGCCCCAGGTGCTCCACCAGAAAAGCGTGCAGGAGCGGTGCCCAGCGCGTCAGTCCCAGGGAACGGCATGCCGCCTCCATCTCACGGGCATCCACCTCGCCGTGCAGGCAGTGGCAGGCACGCGCCATGTCGCAGAGCTGCCGCAGCCCGATGCCCCAGCCCAAGGCATGCTTGAGGATGTGCAGGTTGAGCAGCAGCAGGTTGAGGAAGGGAGCCGGCACGGTGATGTCCACCGGGACGTCAGCCGACAGCTGCCGGGAGCAGTAGCCCCAACGCTCTTCCAGCCGTGCCGCCTTCGTCCGCAGGAACGGGTTGTGAAGGTCGAACAGGCGGGTGTGATGCTCCACCTCCACACCCTGCCACACGTAGCTCAGGCTGCGGTCGGGCATCTCCTCCACCTCGATGCCGCGTGCCTGCATGCAGAGACGCGCCAGGCGGAAGGAGACGGGGTTGGTGAAATAGAAGTCGATGTCGCCACTCTCGCGCAACAGCGGACTGGCATAGAACTGTGCCACGCCCTGACCCTTCTGCAGGATGGGGTTCAGCTCCCGCGACACATAGAGCGTGTAGAGGTTGCCGAGCACCCGGTTCATCAGGCGGTTGCGTTCCTCGATGCGGTCTGCCGTCACCACCCAGCGCATGAGGAGCGCCGACGGGGGCAGCAGCTCGTCGGGCAGGAACTGGAGTCCGCGGAACACGATGCCCGCCACGGTCTGGCGGCGCGACAGGGTGTAGACCCGTTCCCAGGCACCGGCTGACAGGGGGAAGCCTTCCCAACGGTCCGGCTCACGCTCCCACAGCCCGGCACGCAGGAGGACGAGCAGGGCGGCAAAGTCCTTATCGGGCATCCGCCTCCCCTCCCTCCTCGACCAGCAGGCCGAAGCCAGTCCAGCTGTCCAACAATCGTTTCACATCGGCAAGAGCCGTATCCCGGTCGACTTCGTAGTTGTCGCACAACCACTCCGCCAGGGCTTCGGGAGTGGAGCAGCCTTCGTTCATCTGCTGCCAGATGTCCGCCGCCGTCCGGTTCATGCGGAAGACGTGCGAGAGGTTGACTTGTTCCGTCCAGCTGTCGACAATCATGTACTGGCTGCCGATGCGGCGGAGTTGCAGGTTTTGTTTCGGACGCATAGTTGTAAATGAGTTAACAGGAATCAAAACTTCTTTCCTCCCAGGATGGACGTCACGGTGAGGAAGATGATTTTCGCATCGAGCCACAGCGAGCGGGTGGCGAGGTAGTGCAGGTCCATCCGCAGGCGGCGGAGCATCTTCTCCATCGTGTCGGTGTAGCCGTTGTAGAGCGTCGCCTCGGAGAAGAGTCCCGGACGCAGCCGGTAGAGCAGTTCGTAGTCGGGGTTGACCGCCTTGATTTTCTCCACGAAGTACGGACGTTCGGGGCGGGGACCCACGAAGCTCATCTCCCCCTTGAAGACGTTCCACAGCTGGGGCAGCTCGTCGAGGTGATGCTCCCGCAGGAAGCGTCCCACCCGGGTGAGCCGTTCGTCGTCCTTCTGACACAAGGCAGGCTTGCCATCCTCCTCCGACGTCACCCGCATCGAACGGAACTTGTAGAGGGTGAACGTCCGTCCGCGATAACCCACCCGCTCCTGACGGAAGATGGCGGGGCCGCGGTCCTCGCTCTTGATGGCTGCATAGATGGCAAGGAAGGCAGGCGAGAACACAATCATTCCCAGGGCGCTGCCCACCACGTCGAACAGCCGCTTCACGCAACACGCGGCAGGCGACATGGCATCTTCATAACAACCGGACTCTTTCGCCGTGCTTATCTCTACCAACGACACGGCATTTGCTTTAGCATCATTCATAGGTCGAAATACATTTTTACGCATGATTCTATCATCTGTTTCTTTGTGAATGTCTCTTCATAGCGCCGCTTCGCTCCCCCGGCGTAACGGCTGTAAGTCTCTTCGTCGTCGCAGACGGCACGGATGGCCGCTGCAAGTTCCTTCGGGCGGCAAGGCTCCACGTTGATGCCCGACACCCCTTCGGCATTGACCCACGACACCCCCGAGCCGGGGATGCGGGTCGCCACCACGGGACGTCCGCACGACATGGCTTCAATCTGCACGATGCCGAAGGCTTCCGTCTTCTGCACGCTGCTCAGGCAGAACACCCGGCACGCACCGTAGCAGGCAGGCAGGTCGGCATCGCTCACGTGGCCCAGCAGCTTCACCCGTCCGTGCAGCCCGAGGTTGTCAATCTGTGCCTGCAGTTCGTCGTGCAGGCTGCCCGTGCCACCGATGAGCACCACGTAGCTGTCGTCGAGGAAACGCGCCGCCTCGACCAGGTGACGGTAACCCTTGTAAGGCACCAGCCTGCCGAGGGAGAAGACAATCTTCCTGCCCGGATAGGCAGCCCGTAGGGTCTCCACGGCTTCCGCATCGGGACACATCGGGTCGATGCCGATGGGGATGCAGCGGGTCTTCGCCTGCACCTCCTTCAGGAAAGGCGACTCGGCGAGGTAGACGGGCGTCGTGCCCACGATGCAGTCGGCGCGGCGCACCAGCCAGTCCTGCAACGGACGGTAGAAGCGCAACAGGAGCTTCTGTTTCTGGATGTCGCTGTGCCAATGGAGGACCACCTTGCCGCGGTAGCCCGAGAGGAACAGCGCCAGGCACGCCATCGGGTCGGGATGGTGCACGTGGATGATATCATAGTCGCGGCAGACCTTCCGCAAGGTCACGACCAGCGAGGGGGAAATCATGGTGGCAGCCACCTTCGCCCAGGCAGGACACGCCGTCAGCCGGGCATGCGGATTGAGCTGCGTCACGCCGCCCCTGCCCTCGCCCGCCGCACACAGCATGTCGCAGTCGATGCCTTCGGCGGACAGTCCCAGCATGAGGTCGTACATGACCTTCTCCACCCCGCCTCTGACGGGATAGAACTTTCCCAATTGTAATACTCTTAATGCTTTCATCTCTTCTGATTTAGTTGCCGGCCAACAGCCGCTTGTGGGCTTCAATCACCTCGGGATGGTTCCGGCGGATGTATCCCCCGACGCTGTTGTAGGTCAGTCCCAGGCGTCGGGCGATGGACTTCAGGTCTTCGGGAGTGGTGCGATAGAGGTGCACCGCCTCGGCATACTTCTCCCGGCTTCCGTGTGCCACCCGTCTGCCATCCGTCGTGCGGGTCGTTGCCAGCTGACGGGCAAGCTCCGGCTCGTGCTTGTGGAGGTACTGACGGAAGGCTTCCGCCTGCAGCCCGAACTCCTTCGCCACGTGGGCAATGGGGCGCGGAGCGGCTTTCAGGCTTCCGACGGCAGCACCATACTTGACCGACGGGGCGCTCACGGTCCGTTGCAGTCCGGGATGCCACTGGTTGAGGTAGGCACGGAAGCCTTCGACGGTGACACCCGTACGGCGGGCAATCTCCTTCAGCGTGAGAGCCGTCCCGCGGTAGAGGTCCAGCGCACCGGCATAACGCTCCACTGTCGCGGGGAGAGGCAGGTGGCGGCTGCCGTTGCCCACCAGACGGCCCGCCTGCTTCGGACGTCGCGCCAACGCCTGTTCGCGTTCGCAACGTTTCCGGTCCACAATGTCACGGTGGTAGTAGCGCAGGTGCTGCCCCAGTCCGCTGACCGACACCCGACACAGCTCCGCCACCTCATCGAGGGTCAGCTCGGAGGTGCGGTACAGCTCGACCGCTCCTGCATATTGTTCCGAACATTCCGGGCGTGCCCCGCGCCGGATGTTGTCGTTGATGCCCAGTTTGCGGCGCAGTGCTTCACGCCTGACGGGAATGTCCGGATAATGGGTTCTCATGAAATTGGCAAGTGCCGTGCCGTCCACGCGGAACTTCCGCGCCACCTGCGAGACGTTCAGGTCGATGTATTCCATCATGTCGCACGCCGCCACGGCTTCCTTGTATTTGGCATGTGCAGGAGCCGTCTGACGTCCTGCCGCCTTGATGCATCCGTCCTCCTCCATGCCGTTGCGACGCAGCACCAGCTCGCGCCGGTACCGCCTCAGGTAGGCACCCAGCGCCGTAGCCGAGACGCCACACTCCCCCGCAATGTCCTTCAGCGAACGCTCGGTGGAGGTATAGAGGGTGACGGCTTGGGCGTACTTTTGGTGGAGGGTCAGGGTAGGCAAGCTATCCGTCATTGCAATAACAAATCAAACAATTCTTTCCACGAAGATGCGGTAGGAGAAGCAACCGCCTGTTGGGGTACAACGGTCAAAAAGGAAGCATCATTCAACACCAATCGCTTCATGTATTCCTTTAAGGCTTCTGCATCCTCCACATCGAAGAAGGCAGTCTGCCGGCTTCCCGCGGCAGTCTCATGGGCATACGGGAGGTCTGCCAGCAACATGGGCTTTCCAAACCCAGCGAACTCACTGATTGGCAGTCCCCATGTTTCTACTCTGGAGGGAAAGACGAGGCAATCAGCCTGTTCGTAGGTAGCATAGAGTTTCTGCTGATTCATAAATCCGGCAAACTGTACAGACTCCAAACAGCCCCATTTCTCATAAAGCCAACGGGCGTATTTGTTTTCCGTCCCGGACAGGGTCAGCACCACATCGAATCTATCTGTGCCTATCTCCTGCTCCAGCCTTGCCGCGGCACGGCAAAGCGTTTCAAAATTCTTGTGGCAATCTGCAGTCGCCACACAAATGAACGTATACCGTTTGCTGCTGCGTGTGCAAGCTATCTTCGGGACCTGCCGCCTTTCAGGGGGAGCTACGACAAAAGAATCAACCGGCAATCCAAACATCCTGGCAAATCCTTGACGCAACCATTCAGCCTGAACAATCAGACAAGTATTACGCTTGATGTTTACCCGATAGGCAAACTTGGTAAACCACGCAAACAGGACAATCTTATAATCGAATCTGAAGTCTTGCCATTTCCATTTCAGGAACGGGAAAGAGGTCTGACAATAGACAGCTTGTCTTTCAGCCTTGACACGAGGAGTCGTATCATGAAGCGACAACCATAAATACACGGGAGCTATCTGCTTGGAAATACGGTACATCGTAACATACTCACACCACAGACGCCTGCCCCACCCTTTGACTGTCCTTGGTTTCTCTATATATTCAATTCCCTGATAACATGCCAGTTCCTTTTTATGGACCAAAGCTATCACTCTGTATTGCTCAGAGGACTGCACCAGTGTGGAAAGATAGGCCAGGCAATTCCGCAGAATGGTAAGCGTACCACCTTTGCGAATATTCACAGCCGAAACAACAATGGTTTTCATTTCTTCAGACTACAACACCGGAACATGTCAAGCCACTGTTTCATGACCGTCTCTTCACTATAACGGAAAGAAGCCTCTTTGGCTTTTCGTCCCATCTGTTTCCGTAAGGATTCATTCCCCATCAACACCGCCATCTGCCGAGCCAATCCCTGAATGTCTCCTTCCTCCACCAAATAACCGGTTACGCCCTCCTCTACAATGTCTTTGGGACCGCATTTACAGGTAAACGACACAACAGGTAAACCGAAAGCCTGCGCTTCCAACAATACCATCGGCAAGCCTTCATAGCGGGAGGAAAGAACAAACAAGGAAGCTTCCTGATAGACTCTCTCAATATTCCGAGTCGGACTCACCAAGGCAATCTGTTGTTCCAGTCCATATAGCTGGATTTGCCGTTGCAAGCCGCTCCGTTCTTCCCCATCGCCCACAATATCCAACTTCCAGTCCGGGAATTGTGGTGCCAGCATATTCCAAGCATCTATCAAACGCTCAAATCCTTTCTGATGAGTATATCGCCCAATGGCTACAACCTTTTTGTTCTCCAGCGATGAAACTTGCGAGGTCGAAAAAGTAAGTGCATTGGGTATCACCCTGATATTTGACAGAGCTCCCCAATAGCCACGGTCTTCTTCAGTCAACACGATAAATTTGTCGAACCGCTGGACGGTCTTCTCATCCTGTTTGCTACGCCACCAATCAGCCAATCGCCACAATCCCTTACGTCCATATTGCATACGCTTGAATTTGGAAAAGTGGATTTCCAGCAACTTTGCACTTCCATCCTTAATACCGGGAATAAAATGCGCGTCATTACAAAACATTGAAATGGTCACATCCGGATGCTCCCGAAACAATAGCTGCTTCAAACGCCTCTTGTGCTTATACTGCTTTAACGGGTAATGTACGAGCTTATTCAGAAACGATTTCCCGTTGTTCTCTTCATAGTTTACATGCAAGTCTATGCACCGGATTCGTGGGTCCAACTCGAAAAAGGAGGGCAATCCCCGTTGGTCGGTCGTTACAATCACCACATCCATGCCATGTGCAACCAGATAATTGGCTTTGTTTGTCAGCACACGCTCCATTCCTCCGGCATGGCAAGTCCCGGCTATGCAATACAGGATTTTCATTTTACTACTTACTGGGGCATGGTTTTACGTCTTCTTCCTTATCTTTATCTATCATCAGGAATAAAGCGAAGACCAGGAAAATGTCTGTTGCGACCTTGAACCATACAATAAAGTTAACCAGTAACAACAGCAGGAACAAGGCCCTGTCTGTCCGAAACTTGTGCGAACAAATCAAAGCGGACTTCACGATAACCGCACTGATTGCCAACAAACCGACAAGACCGAAATAGAATATGAAACGTAAATAACCGACATCTGTTCCCATGTAATAGCCTCCAACGACCTCACCGATAAACAGAGGGTCAACATCACGAGGATTGGAAAAATAGCCATCACCAATCAGCCAGGTCTTTACTGTCTCGGGAAATACATACATCGTCTCCAATTTCTCATTGGAAGCAATCAGCCACTCTCCATTTTCCACCAGATTAAAGAAACCTTCAAAAGCAAAACGCAGATTCTTGTGAACCTCGAAAATGTTATAGTAGGCCCAAACCGCCAAAGGAATAGCTATCACCACAAAAGCAGACAGCCATATCCAGAATCGCCTTCCGTCGGTAGAAAGATGGAGCGTATGTATCTTAGTCATGTACAAAGCATACAACAAGGCTATCAAAGCGCCCACATAGGTCGTACGTGCAATCATGCTGCCTGCAACTGCAATTACCAGAAAAGCCAGCACATAAATCCAATAATATCTTCTGCCTATATTGTGATGCAATAATACAACCATAATCATCACCAGTACCGTCGAGAAACGTGAACCGGCCACGTCCAAGGAAGCACCGATACCATACAAGCGTTTCACACGCTGTTCGTTCAAGAAATCCTGCCCTTGCTCGATATATGTATCAATTACCTCTTTGGCTGGAGTATACAAGTCGAAAAATAAAGCCAATATACATTGAGAGACACAGACTGCTATCAAATAGTTACACACCAGCTTGACCGTCACATCCCCATGCACACATTTCATCAACATCACGACGGCATAAGCACCTCCCAACCAGACCCACATGGAAACCAAATACCCGGCATAAGCATAATCAGGTGTATTATTATAAGTTATCGAGAACAGTCCTATCAATGAAACCATAGCGGCCCCGATTGACAGAAAGAACATGTCCTTGTTTATTGAAGCATTTCGTCCCCGTCCCAAACGCATCATATAAACCATCAACCCCACTACTGCCAGCATCATCTTTGTATTCACATCAGGCAATATCTTAAATGAGAAAGGAAAGAAATAGAGGCTGGTAACAATTATCACCAAAAGAGTTAATATGCTTCGTATCATCACTTGTATATTATGCCATACATCAATTTATATACTAACTTGTAGTGTAGCCAAAGTAACCAATAGTGCCCGTGCAATGCTGCAAGTTGTAACAGCCAACTCCTTAACGAGAGTTGTCTGAACCGTGAAATGAACGGATTGGCTTCCGGGAAACAATTCTTCCATAAACGATACTGACTCCAATCATCACCTATCAGAAAAGGATATTTCACTGTGAGCTTGAAAGTCCCTATCTCCCCCTCCAACGTACTTCCATATCTCTTCTGTAAGAAGCTTACTGTTTCCGCCGTATTATGCAGCACCGCACTCAGATGCCTTTCAGACATCGTATTGGTAAATGCCTCACGGTTCAATTTCACATAATGATAAAATGCCCGAGGTACATAAGCCACCTGACCGGCACATGCGAACAGACGGATCATCGTCATGTCTTCACCCATGCCATATCCGGCAGGAAACCAAATGTCATTCAGCGTATAAAGTTCACGTCTGACCAGTTTATTCCAAACATTATATTTCATACGACCATTCAATATACCCTTCAGTGCCTCATAAGCCGTCGGATAAGCAGGTTGCTTCATATAACGTTCGTTGTGCTCAAAAGATAAGAACCAGTCACACCAGACTATATCTGCATCATTTGCTTTCGCCGCCCTGTACATGGTCTCCAGCGCATCAGGCTCCAAATAGTCATCGCTGTCACAATGATAGATGTATTCACCCGTTGCAACTCTCAATCCGGTATTGCGTGCTGCCGGCAACCCCTGGTTTACCTCATGGTTCAATATATGAACCTGCGCCTTGCGTTCGGGAAAATTATTCAAGGCCAATTGCAACAGCACCATGCTATCATCCGGGGTTGCATCATTGACGAAGATGAACTCTACCTCTTCCATCGTCTGTTGCATCAAAGAATTGACACAACGCACAATGAATTCTTCAACTTTATAAATTGGAATGATGACGGAAATCATTTTCTTATCTTCGAAACGAACTTTCCAGCTTGAAGTAATATTCTCTTTACCAAACTAAGCCTATAGGAGTCAATACGATATTTCCAAGGCATATTGTGGCGGATTTCTCCAAAATAAGCTTGATTGATAGAAGAAGAGAACGACTCTATGTTTGCATCTACCATATAGGGATAGACTGCATATAACCGGATTCCTTGTCTTCTGTATAAAGACCAATGATCAGCGACACAAGCCGGCAACTCGTTCTTCTCCAATATCCTTTTTGCTGCAGCTGAATTGATCAAATAAGCATATGCTCCCACTGCGTCATACACAGAAGCCAATTGTAAATGTCCGCTTATCTTACGAATACGATAATACCAGTAATCACCGGAAAGAAAAATGATTGCAGGCTCGTCCCTATTTATATAAGGTATAAGATTCGCTATTTCTTTCATATCTCCCAGAATCGTTATATCGTCCTCCAAAACCAAAGCATAATTCTGAGGCAATTTTGCTATTTTTTCATAGCATTGATAATGGCTCAACGTACAGCCTACCTCTCCACGATTTAATGGACGCCCATATCGTTTATAAGCTAAAGCTGTATCGAATCGTCCTCCAATTTCGTGCTCAGTCATCCTGCGACCATTGACAGCAGAAACAAAAGAATAAGCAAACATATCGGACATTGTCATAAGCATATTTTGCATATGCTCTTTTCTAGCTCTATCTTCTTCCAGGTTTATGATAAATGTAGTTATCTTTTCCATTTTACGATTTGAATTAAGGATTGTATGACAGGCAATAAGAAAGATAAAAAAGGTCTCATGATGATAGTCTGACAAATTTTATCCTTCCTGCTACATAAAGGATTGCTCCATATATATGCATTTGTTTCAGGGTATAATTCACGATATTCTCTCCACTTCTCTTTGTCCATTAGCCATCCACGTTTTCCACACAGCATCCTGTATGATAAAACATCTTTCAAGTCCTCATAAAGTCCTCTTTCTCTGAAAAATTCATTTATCCGACAATATATTCCAACCTGATCGTCAGTCATCTTCCGTATCTTCTCTCTATATTCAGGGATGTTGCAACCATAGAATTGACATTCGTCCTATTATAATGGTATAAAGCTTTGGGCAAATGAGCGACCTTAGACGCATAAGATAGCAAACGGACCGATAAACCATAATCCTCACAAAAGCTTAAGCCCTCATATCCACGAATCTGCCAGTCCTGATACAAATCTCGTTTAACAAGCATATTCCAAATGACTGTCCAACCACTCATGATATATGTTCTAAGCAACTGCAATTTATCTAAAGGGATATCTATCGCACTGCAATATTCAACAGACTCCTTTTTATGCATATAAAAATCACACCAACAAATATCACTGTGAGTTGATTCAGCCTCATCATATAAACGTTCATACATATCAGGCTCGACCCAATCATCACTATCACAATGACAAATATATTCCCCCGTTGCAGCTTCTATCCCGGTATTTCTAGCCGATGGCAATCCTTTATTCTGTTCATGCCTAAGAAACTTGACTTGGTGCACTCGATGTGGAAACTCCTTCAAGACCTCTCTCACAATCTGAATACTTCTATCAGGAGAAGAATCATCGACAAAAATGAACTCCATCTCCCTTAAAGTCTGCCCAAACAATGAACGAGCGCAACGCTCAATATACGATGCCACATTGTAGACAGGAATTATAACACTGACCTTACTTTTTGCCATAAATAAAGTAACGTATCAAAATCTTTATTCTTTTCCACAACGTGAGCTGGTCCAACTCATTCAGTTTGCTATAAAAGAAATCAAAATAGAACTTTTCATCAAAGTACGGAGACTTCCGATAATACTCCCACCAAATATCAAAGTTCACGCAATATTTTTTCCAAGGCTTATGACCATTAAAATGAATATTCCCAGAGTTTAGTCCATACTCCTTATCGCAATTCCTATAAGACTCTTTCACTTGTTCGAACTCATATAAGAAATAATAATAAGAATAATCTGTCATATTATAATACGGCTGCAAGTAACAAACCTTACCACAACATGCTATATTCAATATATCCTGATCCTGATATCTATACTTCCGCTGCGCCAATGTCTTGAACTGATTTACCATTCCAGCCTTACGCATCAACTTCGTATTCATCATAATAAAACCAGATTGTAAATACTGTCCTTGGCACAGTCCTGGAGTAGATGCTATATAATTCTTTCCGTCTATACTCAAATTGATTCCAAGGTCCTTGGTCGCTGCGAGCAAATATCCATCCAGATTCATTCGGTATAGCTCAAACAAGTCCATTCGGAATATAATATCTGCATCTGCATAAATAACTTTATCATATTCAGGTATTAGTTCCGGAATTAGCAGACGGTAATATGCCGCAGTCGTAATACCACGAATTTCAAACGCATTATCAAATGTTTCATCAACCTCCCGATAGTTTATCCTACAATTAGAATAATATTCAGATAATAAACCCAGCTTACTTTTATCCAAATTCTCATGGACAGAATGCAAGATAAAGATATCATAAAATGTCTCCTGATTCGCATTCTCCATCAATGATGAAATACAAACACAAGCAGGAAGCACCAGATTATTATCAAAAGCAAATGCTATAGGTACAACATTCATATTATCTTCTTGATTTTA
>NZ_JAMBLN010000011.1:0-130071 GCF_023337025.1 Mediterranea sp. ET5
TTATATATAGGGGACAACGGACGCAGGCTTCCCGGGTGGGCGACAGGCGGCGCGTCCGTCTGCTGGACAACCGGGGGGAATCAACGGACAGCGGCGAAAAAGTCTGGTAAAAAAAAATGGATTCTATCAATGGAACATCCGCAGGAGGCGGAGGGCCGGCGTCCCTGCCTTCCGCTGGTCGGAGTGCGGCGGCAACACCCCGAAGAGGACACTCCGAAGGGGGCGGTAGCGGGAAAAACTGCATTTTTTTCGCAAAAAAATCATTTTTCAAAGTTCAAAAATCAAATTTAATAGTTGTGTTTGTTTTGTTCTTTTCACCTTTGCCCACTATTTTAAGCTTAAAGGATGCTTACATCATGTACTCTAACCATCGAAGAACAGACTTATGATGAAAAAAAAGACTAAAGGAATGAAAGGAACGAGAATGGATCTCTCACTACGTGGATGCAGGATGAGCCTGGTCCTCGCACTGGGCGTGTTGCCGTTTCTGGCTTGTGCGGAGACGGAACCGATTGACGAAGATGACATCGACCCTGCCATCAACCCACCGATTACTTTTGTGGAGGACGACGACGAGCTCCCGTCCGAGGAAACACCCGACGGACCGTTCCCCGACCTGGGCTACGGCATCGAGACGACCTACGCCTTCCCCGGCTGTGTGGGACACGGACGGCTGACGAAGGGCGCACGTGCCGCGCGCAAGCCGACGCTCTACCGGGTGACGAACCTCAACAGCAGCGGACCCGGCTCGTTCAAGGAAGCCATCAGCCAGCCTGACCGCATCATCGTGTTCGGCGTGGCGGGAGTCATCGACATGAAGAAGGAGACGTACGTCTTCAAGAACAACCAGACGGTGCTCTTCGAGACCGCGCCGGGCGACGGCATCGAGCTGTACAACGGGCGGGTCAGCTCGTCGGGTGCCCAGGAACTCATCGTCCGCTACATGCGCATCCGCATGGGACGCCAGTACAGCGGAAGCGACTCGGGCGATGCCGGCGGACTGTCGTCGGGCAAGAACCAGGTCTTCGACCACTGCTCGTTCACCTGGGGATGCGATGAGTGCTTCTCCATCAACGCCGACAACAAGGGAACCCGTCCGCAGAACATCACCCTGCAGAACTCCATCGTCGGGCAGGGCTGCATGAACCACTCGGCGGGCGGCCTCATCCAGACCAACGACAACGAGGGCATCACCATCTACCGCAACCTGCTCATCGACAACGGCACGCGCAACTTCAAGGTGAAGGGGCTCAACCAGTATGTCAACAACGTGGTCTACAACTGGGGCAGCGGGGGCGCGTACATCATGGGCGGCGACTCCCAGGGACACTCGTCGACGGTCATCGAGAACAACTACTTCATCACCGGCCCGTGCAACGTGTGGCGCAACACGGCGGCTGCCGAGGTCGACCCGGACATCATCGGCGACGAGAGCCAGTGCATCCCCTCGGGCAGCGACGGCCGCTACTACATGGTCCTCAGGAAGGAGAAACCGTCGAAACCCT
The DNA here is from genome assembly GCF_023337025.1 of Mediterranea sp. ET5. NCBI lineage: Bacteria > Pseudomonadati > Bacteroidota > Bacteroidia > Bacteroidales > Bacteroidaceae > Mediterranea > Mediterranea sp. ET5. Next base: position 1,506 of record NZ_JAMBLN010000011.1, read on the forward strand.
TCTCACGCGGCAACGACGGTTTTGACACCTACTGCCGGGGCAATTACTACGACAGCAACACGAACGGGGTGCTCGACGGCGTGGAAATCACCGACGCCAACTGGGACACGTTCCACAGCTTCCGTCCGACCTTCCTCAGCGCGCCCTCCTCGCTCCACCCGAAGCTGGAGGCAATGAGCGCCGCCGACGCCTACGAGTGGGTGGTGCAGCATGTGGGTGCATCGCTGCCGCGCCGCGACCGGGTGGACGCGTTCATGATTGACGAGCTGACGTCGCTGGGCACGAAGGGCACCATCCTGCGCGACACACGGAACACCACGCAGTATCCCATCGCCGACACGTGGCAACAGCTGGACACGGCGAACAACGTGAAGGACACCGACGGCGACGGCATGCCCGACGAGTGGGAGGACAAGTGGGGGCTCAACAAGCAGGATGCCTCCGATGCCGTGAAGGTGGCGTCGAACGGCTTCACGAACATCGAGAACTACTGCTTCTCGCTCGAATACCCGGACAAGTACGTCCGCTGAACAATGACTGGAAAACTACTTGAACAACCAATTAATATCAATCCCAATGAAAAAAGCTACATTAAGAAAGGCGCTCTACGCCTTGTGCTTCCCGTTCCTGCTCGCAGGCTGTGAAGACAAGATGGACGAGCATTACGAGATTCCCGGATGGGTGGCAGGCAGTGAGTGGGAAGTACTCTCCTCGGGAGAGCACGGCAATTTCTCCATCTTCCTCGAAGGGTGCGACATTGCAGGCTACACGAACATGCTGAAGGGGCGCAGTGTGATGACCGTCATGGCGCCCGACGACGAAGCCTTCCGTGCGTATCTGGAAGAGAAGGGGTATGCCTCCATCAAGGACATGCCTGTGGAGGAAGTCAAGAAGCTCATCGGCTTCCACCTGGTGAACTATTCCTACACCAAGGACATGCTGGAGAACTTCCGTCCGGAGGGCAGCGGTGTGGCGGACGACGGCACTCCGCAGCTGGATGCGGGCCTCTACTACAAGCACCGCACACGGAGCCAGGACGAGCCGACGCTGGAGTACAACCCGTCGACGGGCGAGGACGTGCTGGTGTATCACCGCGAACGTTTCCTTCCGGTCTTCTCCAGCCAGTTCTTCGCCACACGGAAGATTGACGCGAAGTCAAACTACGAGTATTTCTACCCCAACTCCACGTGGACGGGCGACACGGGCTTCAATGTGTCGAACGCGTCGGTGAAGGAGTATGGCATCATTGCCAACAACGGTTACATCTACACGCTCGACCGCGTGCTCGAACCGCTGGAGACGCTCTACACCGAGCTGAAGAACAACCCCGACTTCTCGACCTACCTCGAGCTGTATGATTCCTACGGCTCCTACGTGGTGAACAACGACCTGACGACGAAGTACGCGTCGGCGTATGGCGTGGAGGAGCTTTTCCAGCACACGCACACCGGCGTGCCCAGCATTGCGATGGAATGGCCGACGGACTCGGAGTATGCGTTCTCGTCGTTGTGCTCCATCTCCTACACCATCTTCGCCCCGACGAACGAGGCAATCGAAGACTTCTTCGAGCGTTTCTGGAAGAAGGGCGGTTATGAGTCACTGGCTGACGTCGACAAGGTGGCGTTGCAGATGTTCCTCTACAACTACATCTACAGCGGCTCGATGCTCTTCCCGTCCGACTTGAAGAACACCGACGACGTCCCCGTCTCCGGCGCGGGCACCGAACTCAACATCAACCCCGACGACGTGGCAAAGGACCGCCGCATCATGTGTGTCAACGGCGCCCTCTACGGGCTCGACCACATCGAGACCCCGTCAGCCTTCAGCTCGGTGGTCGGTTCGATATTCCAGAACAAGAACTCGCTGTCCTATCTCTATGCCCTGAACGGTTCGGGCCTGTACAGCAACTACGTGTCCGACGTGGCAAACTATGTCGTGCTCGTCCCCACGGTCGACCAGTTCTCGGCAGCGGGCATCTACACCGTGCAGAGCACGCAGGACCTCGAGCAGGAGGGCGACGACGGACGTGTGGCGCTGAACTCGGCACAGAAGCAGAGCATCATGTACATGCACTCCGCCAGCCTTGCCACGGGTGAGTCGAGCGAACTGCCCGCCACCGGCAAGAAGGTCTATCCGTTGAGCGAGAGCTGGAACTACTGGTTCGTGAAGGATGGCAAAATCACCTGCAACGCGCTGTTCAACCGTCAGCTGAACCCGCAGAACACCGGCGGCTCGCCCTTCTCGGCATTCCACAAGACGACGTCCGCCAGCAACGGAACGGTCTACAGCTTCGACTATGCCGGCATCTTCACCACCGAGAGCACCGACATCCGCCGCGACATTGCGATTTGTGCCGACAAGAACTACGTCTACCACCACTTCGCACAGTTGCTGAAACGTGCGGGCCTGGTGAGCGGCGAGATGCTGTTGCCCTCGGCTTACGGACGTTTCATCGCGTTCATCCCGACGAATGAGGCCATCGAGAAGGCCATCGCCGAGAACCGCATCCCGGGCATCACCGACGGTGCGTTCGACGCCGACGGCAACCTCAGCGGAACCATCGACCAGACGGCGTTGCGCAACTACATGTATTCCTATTTCATCATCATGGGCGACAACGGCATCACGAGCTATCCCTATGTCGGTTCGAACATGAAGAGCGGCACGTACCGTCCGCATCTGGCGGAAGCAAAAGGGCTGGTCTACACCGACGACGGCAGCCGCCTGAGTGTACGGCTGGAAGGCTCGTCCAACACCTGCCATGTGGTGGACACCTACGACCAGTTCCCCTTCGCCTTCGAGAATTGTTGCTTCCATCTGATCGATGATGTTTTATGATTTAACGGAAAACAGCTTTATGAAACTAACGAAATATTTACTGGTGAGCGCCCTTCTTGTCGGAGCTGCTGCTACCGACGCGGATGCCCAGGTAAAGAATCTGTCGGGAAAGGTGACGGAAATCTTTAATGGGAAAACGGAAGTCATGGTGGGCGTGAACATCAACATTGTCAATTCTCAAAACCGTTCGTTGGTGGGAGCCATCACCGACCTGAACGGTAACTTCAACATCAGTGTCCCCGACGAAAAGAACCTGACCATCGAAATCTCCTACATCGGCAAGAAGACGGTGCGCATCAAGTATACCGGACAGAACCGTCTGGATGTCAAGCTCGACGATGCCACGCAGGAAGTCAGCGAGGTGGTCATCACGGCAAACCGTCTCGACCGGAACTCGATGGGTATCAGCTCGCACGAACAGGTATCCGCCACGCAGAAGGTGAACCTCGAAGAGCTGGTGGCTGTTGCGCCGGTCACTTCGCTGGAAGATGCGTTGCAGGGCCAGTTGGGCGGTGTGGACATCGTCCTCGGCGGCGGCGACCCTGGTGCACGTGCCAGCATCCAGATTCGTGGTACCAGCACGCTGAATGCCAACTCGGACCCGTTGATTGTCATCGACGGCATCCCTTATCCGTCGGACATCAGCGATGACACCGACTTCTCCAACCTCGACAACGACGACCTGGGCGCCCTGCTCAACATCTCCCCGCAGGACATTGCCTCCGTCGAGGTGTTGAAGGATGCTGCCGCCACGGCAATCTGGGGAACGAAGGGCGCGAACGGTGTCCTGATGATTACGACCAAGAAAGGTACGGTCGGCAAGACACGCTTCTCCTTCTCGACCAAGTATTCCGCCAAGTTCGAGCCGGAGAGCATCCCCATGCTGAACGGCGACCAGTACACCGCCCTGTTGCAGGAGGCTATCTGGAACAGTGCGAACTACAGCGGCTTCAATACGACGTACCTCGACCTGCTGAACAATACCCCGGAAATCGGCGAAGACCCGAACTTCGAATACTACAACGAGTACCACCAGAACACCAACTGGCTCGACGAAGTGAAGCGCAACACCTACACGTGGGAGAACAACTTCTCGATGAGCGGTGGTGGTGAGCGTGCGACCTACCGTTTCGCCCTGGGCTACCTCGACGAAGGCGGTACGACCATCGGTACGGGCTTCAACCGTCTGAACTCTTCGCTGGACATCACCTATCGCTTCTCCGACCGGTTGAAGTTCAATGCCTACTTCTCCTATACGCAGTCCGACCGCGACAACAACTACTTCAACATCCGTAAGGAGGCGTTCCGCAAGATGCCGAACAAGTCACCTTATTATATAGACCCCGAGACGGGCTTGCGCACCGACCAGTACTTCTCCCGCTACAACACCGAGAGTACCGTCATCGATGCGGCTCCCGCGAAGTTGGATAAGACCGATGATGCGCGGAACTACAACCCGATTGCCCTTGCCAACGACGGCGAGTACAACACGCTGCAACGCGAGAGCAAGATGAACTTCAACGTGGAGTACAAGATTCTGCCGGAGTTGACCTACAAGGCATACATCAGCCTCAACATCCGCAACCAGAAGGATCGCAAGTTCCTCCCGCAGACCGCCACGGGCCTTGCCTGGACCGACAGCTACTCGAACCTGAGTACGGATGCGTCGTCCGACCTGCTCTCCATCAACTCGGAGAACCAGCTGATGTTCATCAAGAACTGGACCGACAAGCACAAGATTATTGCCAACGCCATCTTCCGTACGACGGACAGCCGGAAGGCAGCCTACAACAGCATGACCTATGGTAACGCCTCGTCCGACCTGTCCGACCCCATCATGGGCAGCACGGTGCAGAAGCTGACCTCCAGCGACACCGAAGAGCGCACCCTCTCGGGTATCCTGGCGTTCAACTACACCTTGCTGAACCGCTATGTGTTCAACGCCACGGTCAACATGGAGGGTAACTCCTCGATGGGTAAGTCCGAGCGTTGGGGAACCTTCCCTGCCGGTGGTTTCGCCTGGCACATTGCCGAGGAGCCGTTCATGCGCGACATCGACTGGCTGAATGAGCTGAAGCTCCGTTTCAGCGTCGGTCAGAGCGGACGTTCGGCAAGCGGTACGGGTGTCTACATCGGTGCGTTCGAAGCCGGCGACAACTACATGGACATGAGCGGCATCAAGCCGACGACCATGCAGCTCAACCGCCTGAAATGGGAGACAACGACTGAGTACAACACCGGTCTGGACATCTCGGTGCTGCATAACAGACTCCGTTTCACGTTCGATGTGTACCAGCGCTACACCCGCGATCTGTTGCAGAAGGATGTGAAGGTACCGACGACAACCGGTTACGGTGAATACAAGCTGAAGTATTACAACTCCGGTGAGATGACCAACAAGGGTTGGGAGTTCCGCACCGACTTCACGGCGTACGAGAACAAGGATTGGCGCGTGTCCGGCTATTTCAACATCAGCCGCAACGTGAACAAGATTACCGAACTCCCCATCAACAAGACCGACGAAGAATATACGTTCGACAACGGCAACTACGCCATCCGCAACGAGGTCGGCCGTCCGCAGGGCTCCTTCTACGGCTACCGTTACCTGGGTGTCTACCAGAACAAGGAGGCAACCTATGCCCGCGATGCGGAAGGCAACGTCATGAAGGACATCGAGGGCCAGCCCATCGTGATGCGGAACGGTACGGCAGTCGTTGCCCCGGGTGATGCCATCTACGAGGACATCAACCACGACGGTGTCATCAACCAGTACGACATCGTTTACCTGGGTAGTGCGCAACCCCGCTTCTTCGGCGGTGCCGGCCTGACGGTGTCCTGGAAATCCCTGAAGCTGACAGCCAACTTCTATGGACGTTACGGCATGAACGTGGTCAACCAGGCACGTATGGACAACGAGGCGATGTACAACGCCGACAACCAGAGTACCGCCGTGTTGCGTCGCTGGCGTAACGAAGGCGACCAGACCGACATCCCCCGTGCACTCTACAACCAGGGTTACAACTACCTGGGCTCCGACCGTTTCGTGGAAGACGCTTCCTACCTGCGTCTGAAGTCGCTTTCACTGACTTACCGTTTCCCGAAAGCCCTGTCGCAACGTTTGCGGATGAATACGGTCGATGTCTATGTGACGGGTTACAACCTCTTCACGTGGACGAAGTACACAGGACAAGATCCGGAAGTGAAACCCTCGTCAACCCTGACCAAGGATACGGCGATGACGCCTGCATCCATCCAGTTCACTTGCGGTGTAAACTTAAACTTCTAAACGGAATATTGATATGAAGAAAATATTTGCAGCAATAGCATTGTTCGGCAGCATGTTGACCATGAGCGGTTGTAGCGACTACCTGGACATCCTGCCGAAAGACAAACAGACGTCGGACATGTTCTGGAAGTCCAGAGAAGACGTCGAGGCGGTCCTGGGACAGTCGTACCACCTGTTGCGGGGCAGCGTCAAGGACATGCTCTACTGGGGTGAGTTGCGCGGCGGCTCGGTGAATACGTCCGAGACCGACCCGGCGAAGATTCAGGATTTCCAGATACTCCCCAACAACAAGTGTGTGAAGTGGGCTAACTTCTACAATGTCATCGGTCTTGCCAATGCCGTGCTCCACTATGCACCCGGCGTGATGGGCGAGGACGAGAGTTACAAGGAGGAGCAGATGAAGTCCAACCAGACGGAAGCCTACTTCCTGCGTGCCCTGTCTTACTTCTACCTCGTGCGCAACTTCCGCGACGTCCCCTTGATTACCGAACCGTATATCGACGACCAGATGCCGACCGACGTGGCAAAATCGTCGGAGAGCGAAGTGATTGCCCAAATCAAGAAGGACATCACCGATGCCCTGGCAACGAATGCGGCAAAGGAGACCTACACCGAGGCATGGGAGAACAAGGGACGTGCCACGAAATGGGCGCTCTATGCGCTGATGGCGGACGTCTGCCTGTGGAGCGAGGACTATGACGGCTGCATCACGTATGCCGACAACCTCATCAATGCGACGGCGAGCATCCGTCCGGTATTCATGTCGTCGAGCGCACAGTGGTTCACCATGTTCTATCCCGGCAACAGCAACGAGTCCATCTTCGAGATTCAGTTTGACGGCGACCTCGACCAGACCAGCGGTGGTCCGACCGACCTGACGTACTGGAACGCAGCTCCCGTGAAGCTCTACTTCTCGGAGACGATGACCGAGCGTCTGCAAGACCCCGAGACCCGTGCCAGTGTACGCGGTATCTACGGTACTTTCGGCTACGACAAAACGGCGACGACCGAAGTGACCAGCCCGGTCATCTGGAAGTACAACGGTATGGGCGACGAGTGGGAGCTGAAGCGTGAAGGTGACAACCAGGATGCCAACTTCATCGTCTACCGCATGGCGGATGTCATGCTGATGAAGGCGGAGGCGTTGATTCGCAAGGGAGGAACTGCCAACTGGCAGGAGGCGCTCGACCTCATCGGGCAGACACGTACCCGTGCCGGCATGACCACTCCCCTGGGCATTGATGCGGCAGAGACTAGCGAACTGGACCTGCTCAACGCCCTCCTGGAAGAGCGTGACCTGGAATTTGCAGCCGAAGGCAAACGCTGGTATGACCTGCTCCGCCTGGGCCGTCAGCAGAACTTCAAGTACAAGAGCCAGTTCATCGACCTGGTGATGACCAACAACACGACCGCCAACCGGAAGTGGTTGTCGTCGACCCTGAGCAACGATGATGCCTGGTTCCTGCCGATTCCCGAATGGGACATCCAGACCAACAAGCTGCTGGTGCAGAATCCTTATTATGACGTCGTACAATAAACCTTTCTTTAATTGCTAGTAATTATGAAATCGAAATACACAATCACAAACATGCTTCAACGGGTGTGCGGCAAGGCAGTCCTGGTCCTGATGGCCCTCATCTGCACGGTGACCGCCTGTGACGACCCGTATGAAGGCGATACGTTCACGGTGTATGACATGCAGCCGGCATCCACCTACCTGTCTTCCCGCGAGGATTGTTCCGAGTGGGTCGCCATCATGAAATATGCCGACCTGTACAACGCGGTGAATCAGGCAACCCAGTATTTCACGGTCTTCGTTCCGACGAACGATGCCGTGCAGCGTTTCTATCAGAAGCAGGGCGTCAGCTCCATCCAGGAACTGGGTCAGGAGTATGCCCGCGACCTGGTGAAGTTCCATGTTCTTGCCGATACGCTCGACCAGCAGAAGTTCATCGAGTCGGACGGTGTGCTGCCTTTCAAGACCATCTCCGAGGACGAACTGACACTGACCTATGGCGACGAGACTGCCGGCGGCGGTCTGCAATCGCTCTATCTGAACAACGAGGCTCACGTCATCGAGCTGGCAAACCGCGTTTCGAATGGTTTTGTCTACATCCTGGAGGACGTCATGACTCCGTTGACCCAGAGCGTGTACGAGCGTCTGTGTGAGCCCGAGCGTCCGTTCCAGCTGTTCCGTGAGGCTGTCGAAGCGACGGGACTGGACAAGCGCATCCACACCATCTATCAGGATACGGTCGATTCGAACGGCATGCCCATCACGTTGAAACGCAATTATACGGTCATTGCTGTCAGCGATGATGTCTACCGTCAGGAGGGCATCAACAGCCTGCAGGACCTGGTTGCCAAGTTGGAGGCGGGCAACGATTACACCAGCCCTTCCAATGCACTTTACCAGTATGTCGCTTACCACATCCTGTCGGGTGCCTACAACCTGGGCAAGATGCAGGCTTTCGACACGGACGACGCGACCTCCAAGAACTGGGAGACGCTCAACACGGAAGCCCTCATCAAGGTATCGCTGGTTGACGATGCGTTCTATCTGAACTATGCCGACGAGAACAGCCGCTGCCAGTTCCTGGAAGACGGTTCCGACATCCAGGCAAAGAACGGCTATGTGCATCAGGTCAACGGTTACATGCCGGTGGCTGAAGCGCAACCCGAGACGGTCCTCTTCGATGTGACGAACTACGAAGAAATCAAGAACTGGATCGAGGCTGGCAACGGCGACTTCGAAGAGATGAAATTCCAGACCACCCATGAGACGACCGAAGGCAATGCCGACGTCAGCACCTTGGGACTCTATGACTTCTCCCTGAACAACCCGAGCCCCTGGCGTCCCGGTTCGAGCAAGCCGTCGTGGTTCGTCATCTACTTCACCTCGAAGTCGAACAACGACTGGAAGAATGCCCAGAACCATGACATGCTGATGCTCAACCTCGGCACGAACGGCTGGATCTCCTTCACGACGCCGGTCATTGTGAAAGGCAAGTACAAGGTGAGCATCCAGTTCGGCAATGCGAAGTCGATGGACTTCATCGCCAACGCTACCAATGGCAGCAACGGCGGACAGATGGAATTCTCCATCGACGACCAGAACGTCACTTCCGCCTATCCGTACACCAGCCCGGATGTGCATAAGGGCGGTTCCTATCTCTTTAGCTATGTCGTATACGACGAGATCGAGTTCACCTCGACCTCTACCCATACGTTCAAGCTTGTCATGAAGGACCCGGCAGCGAGCACGAACTCCAACTACCGTTTCATGATTGACTATATCCTGTTTGAACCCATCACAAACACTGTAGAAGAATAAACCCTATGAAAGCAAAATATTATCTGTTAAGCGCATTGTGTGCTGCCGGTATCGGTCTGACAGGTACCGGTTGTTCGGATACCTGGGACGAGCACTATACCCCGGGTGAAAGTACGGTGAACAACACCGACGTGATGATTGTCGACGAGCCGCTCACCTCATACCTCTCCCAGGAGCCATCCTTGTCAGGCATGTACCAGCTGCTGGAGGAAACCGGCATCGTGGACCAGATGGAGCAGCGTCAGCAACTCTACACGGTGCTTGCCGTGGAGGGTGGCTCGCGTGCCGACGGCGAAGTGGACGGCGACGAACTGTACAAGGCACAGTCACACGTGTCCGACGTTTCTGTCTCCCCGTCCAACATCAAGGACGGACAACGCATCCTGATGTGGAACGGCAAGTACCTGAACATCTCCAAGACGGAGAACGAACAGGGAGAAACCGTCATCAAGTTCAACAATGCCACGGTGACCAAGACGGTGAAGACCAACAACGGCTACATCTACTGCATCGACCAGTATGTGGAAGCACCGCGCAGCATGTATGAGATGATCGAGAACCTGGGCGATGACTACTCCATCTTCCGCGAGATGGTCCTGAAGCGCAACGAACGGGTGTTCGATGAGTTCAACTCGACCATCATCGGTGTGGACAATACGGGTAACAACATCTATGACTCCGTCTTCGTGGTCAAGGCTCCCTACTTTGAGAACAAGGGCTTCAACCTCATGTCGGAGAACGTGACCGCCACCATGCTCATCCCCTCCAACGAGGTCATCAACGAAGCCATGGAAGTGGCTCACCAGAAGTTGGCGGAGTGGGAGCTGGAGCGCGAGGATACCGTGCTGCAGAACTGGATTCTCCAGTCGATGTTCTACAACCAGGTCTACACCAAGGCAGACTTTGAGGAGAACGAGGACCTCAGCTCGGTCTTCAGCACCCAGTGGCGTACGACGGTGCAGGAAGTGGATCTCGACAACCCTGTCTCCATGAGTAACGGTACGGCTTACTATGTGAAGAAAATCCACATCCCGACCAACGTGCTTATCTTCCGCTTGAAGGACTACTACAATTACTACGAGAAGCTGACCGACTCCGAGAAGCAGGAATACTTCGTGACGGAGAACCTGAGCTTTGAGAAGATTCGTCAGTCGGGCCTGATGACCGGTCTGGGATGGCCTCAGGGAGGATTCCCCCTGCGCGACTACTACTATGTCCTGTCCTTCACACTGACCGACCCGGACAACAAGACCTATGATTTGAAGTTCACACCGTTCAAGTATGAGGAAGACCCCTCGTCACCTTCCGGACACGTGACAGCCCCCTACAACATCCCGCCGGGCGAGTATGACCTCTGCCTCGGTTTCGAGCAGGCGAAGAGCCAGCAGCTGGGTTCCATCACCGTCTATGTCAACGGCGAGAAGATACAGACCATCGCTGCCAGCACGCTGGCAGGTAGTAGCTATCACTACGACCGTGCCGGACAGGGATATCCCGAAGGCTTCGATTCGAAGAAGGCTACGAGCGACGGTAACAAGAATGCCAGCAAGTATGACCGTGACGGAACGAAGGTGGGCACCATCACCATCACTGGAACGGAAGCCAAGCCCATCGAGCTGCGCTTCTCGGGCGAGGGCAGCAGTGTCACCAACCTCTGGTTGCACCACTGGTGTCTGAAACCGACAAAGAACTGTTATTAATTCTAAGAAACTAACGAATCATGAAAAAGATAAATCTTTTACTATTCTCTTTCCTGTTCACGATGCCTGCTGCGGGTGTGTATGCCCAAAGCGCTTCCAACAAGATCAGCGGACGGGTCTTGTCTACCCAGAACAAACCGATCGAGGGAGCCGTGGTGTCAGTGACCGACGGGACGGATGTGACGACCGATAAAGACGGATACTTCCAGATTGAATGCAAGAACCCGGCGCAAGCCACACTGACCATCTGGGCGTCGGGATACTATGGAATCAACCAGCAGCTGAACAACCGTGAGAAGGTGCGCATCGTGATGATTCCGACGGGCGAGTTCAAGTACAACGAGGCCAAAGTGCTGCCTTTCCGCATCGAGGACAATGTGGAGAGCACGTCGGCTGAGAACATCACCAAGAAGGACTTCGTGCTGGGACGTTCGAAGATTGACCGCGCCTTGTCGGGACAGGTTGCCGGCCTGCAGATGACAGCCGGAAGCGGCATGCCGGGAGAGGGAAGCTACATGAACCTCCGTGGTGTGCGCTCCTTCATCGGCAACAATGCACCGCTGGTGGTCATCAACGGGGTGCCTTACATCCCTGACAACCACGACTCGCAGCTCATCAACGGACTGAGCCGTGACATCTTCCAGGCATACAACATCGACGACATCCAGAACATCACGGTGCTGAAGGGTGCCGAGGCAGCCATGTACGGTTCGATGGGTGCCAACGGTGTCATCCTGATTGAGACCGACGGTGCGAAGTCGGACAACCTGAACACGCAAATCAGTTACTACGGACAATTCGGCGTGAACTGGAACGACAAGCGCATGTCGCTGCTCAATGGCATCGACTACAAGTCCTACCTGACCGACATCGGTATCGGTTACTATGACACGATGGATGAGTTCTTCACGAACTTCCCCTTCATGAAGGATGCCAACAGCAAATACGGCTACCTGTACAACAACAATACCGACTGGCAGGACGAGATTTATCAGAACGGATTCACGACCGACAACCTGTTCCGTGTGGAGGGAGGCGACGCTATCGCCAAGTATGACCTCTCGCTGGGTTACTCCATGCAGGAAGGCATCCTCAAGGGGACGAACCAGAACCGCTTCCACACCCAGCTGAACGGTAACGTGGCGGTGAGCAGCAACTTCGAAATCTATACGACCGTCGGTCTTGCCTATCTGGACGGCGACTACCAGGAGCAGGGCATGAGCGACCGCACGAACCCGATTCTTGCCGCATACGCCCGTTCGCCTTTCCTCTCTCCCTATAAGAAGAACGACGACGGTAGCGTGACGCCCATCTACTCCAACTACTATTACGGCATCTGCGAGAACATGGACTTCGCCGTGAGCAACCCGCTGGCGCTGGTCAACACGCTGGATGCGAACAGCCGTCAGTATGACGTGAACATCAAGGTGGGCTTCAACTACCGCCCGATACAGGAAGTGACGGTGAACGGAGTCTTCGGCTTGTATTACAACTACAACAAGGAGCACATGTTCATCCCCGGCAAGGACGAGCAGGCCATCATCCCCGTGACCGACATCTACGGAGAGGAGACCAACACCGTGCGCGACGGAGTGGGAGAGACCACGAACTACTTCTACAACCTGAATGCCCGCTACAAGAAGGTGTTCGGCGGACGCCATGCCGTGAATGCCATGGCAGGATTCCAGGCACTGCTCACCCAACACGAGTACGATGGCGGCTTCGGTCGGAACACGGCGAACGACTTCTATCAGGTGATGGACGCCACCGAAAGCATCGGACGCTACATCCAGGGTTACCTCGAGAAGTGGAACTGGATGAACTTCTATGCCCACGCCGACTACACCTGGAACAACATCCTGACCGGTTCGTTCAGCATGTCGGTCGATGGCTCTTCGGCTACCGGCAAGTACACCAACCGCTTCCGTGTCTATCCGGCAGGAGGTGTCACCTGGATGGTGAAGAACATGCCGGCATTGCAGGACAAGGACTGGCTCAGTCGCCTGGACCTGCGTGCTGAATACAGCCTGACGGGAAACAGCCGCTTCTCGTCGAATTACGGCAAGTCCTACTACAGCAGCTCGCCCTACATGGATGTGTCGGGCATCATCCGCAACCAGATTCCCAATACCCATCTGCGTCCGGAGAAGACACGCCAGATGAACCTGAGTCTCGACGCTGCCTTCCTGCGCAACCGCATCGAGCTGGGTGTGGACTACTACATCGGTAACACCGAAGACGTCATCATGCCGGTGTCCAAATCGTCGGTTTACGGCACTTTGCCCTACTATGCCAACTGCGGACGGATTGACAACAAGGGAGTGGAACTCTCCATGCAGGCATCGCTCGTCCGTCTGCGCGACTTCGAGTGGATTGTCGGCGGAAACATCGCCTTCACCGACAGCAAGGTCAAGTCGCTGGGCGACAACGAGCAGATGGTGACCTCCTTCAGCGACGGCTCGCAGGTGGTCAGCCGGGTAGGCGGCCATCCGTATGAGTTCTACGGCTTGCAGGCAGACGGAGTCTACTCCACCCAGGCTGAGGCTGAGCAGGCAGGTCTGCTGAACAGCAACCGCCAGGCATACCAGGCAGGAGACGTCCGCTTCGTCGACCAGAACGGGGACGGCATCATCAACTCCCATGACTACGTGTCACTGGGCAGCGCCACTCCCGATTACTTCGGCGGCTTCTATACCCACATCCGCTACAAGGGCTTCGGCATTTCTGCCGAGTTCTCCTACTCGAAGGGCAACCAGGCATACAACGCCGTACGCCGTCAGCTGGAGTCCGTGTCGGGCTTCGGCAACCAGAGCGCAGCCGTGGCAAACCGCTGGAACCTGGAAGGACAGGAGACGGAAATCCCCCGTGCTACCTACGGCGACCCCATGGGCAACAGCAGCTTCTCTTCACGCTGGATTGAAGATGCCTCTTACCTCCGCATGAAGAACATCACCGTGAGCTACAGCTTTGACAAGCCCATCTGGAACTTCTTCCGTTCGGGAACGGTCTATGTGACGGGTGAGAACCTCTGGACACTGACCGAATACCTCGGCATGGACCCTGAGTTCGCCTACTCCGCTTTCAGCAGCGCCACACAGGGATTCGACATGGCGAAGGTGATGCAGCCGAAATCTGTCAAACTGGGTATTAACTTGAAATTCTGACGCGAAATGAAAAAGATACTATTGAGCACAATGTTGCTTTGTGGTGCAGCCATGCTGGGCGGATGTTCCGACTTCTTCGAGGTCGACACCAAGAATGTGCTGGACGACGAAAACTACATCACGGAAGAGAATGAAGTCTATTCCGGATACATCGGTCTGATGACCAAGATGCAGGCCATCGGAGACAAAGTGATTTACCTGAACGAGCTGCGGGGCGAGATGGTGAAGCCGACCGCCTTTGCGCCGAGCGAGCTTTACAGCCTCTACAACTACGAGGACGACCTCACCGGCAACTCGTATGCCGACCCTGCCGGCTACTACGAGCTGGTCAACGCCTGCAACGATTACCTGCGCAAGCTGAAGGCATACAAGGACTCGCACACGTTGAACGACAGCTACTACAAGTCTCTCGTCAGCAGTGCACTCCGCATCAAGGCATGGGCGTTCATGACCATCGCCAAGACCTACGGCGAAGTGGTCTGGGTGGACAAACCCATGACCTCGCTGCGGGACCTGTCACAGTTCAAGACCTTGAACCTCGACGACGCGATGGCAGCCTGCAAGAACCTGCTCGACATCGGCTATGACGGTGTAGACGGGACGTATGACATCTCCTGGCAGGAATGGCTGGACCCCAGTACGGCAGGAACCACGGACAGCCCCTACCGCGACTGGGACAACATCACGCCGCCTTACTATGCCGTCTATGGAGAAATCTGCCTGTGGCTCGGCAAATACCAGCGGTGCATCGACGTCATCCTGGAGCACATGAACGAGATTGCCTACACGACGACCAGCAATGCACAGTACCTGCGCGGACGCTGGCTCCTGGGCAAGTACCGCGATTACTGGACGGACAACACCTACTACAACTACGAGGTCGTGTCCGCCATCTCCTATGACAGCAACAACCGTCAGACGAACAGCCTGCTGAAGCACTTTGACTCGGACAGCCCCAACAAATACTGGCTGGCACCGAGCGAAGCCGGCATGGCACGGTTCAGCGATGACACCTTTACCCCGCTGGGAACACAGGAGGAAGACTGGCGTGCTGGAGACACCTTCGCCGAGCAGAACGGCAACTGGATTATCAGCAAGTTCCGTGCGGTGGGTTCTTCCAAACCGGCCTATGAAGACGACGTCCGCGTGTACACCTACCGGGGTGCGGACCTCTACTTCATGCTCGCCGAGGCATTCAACCAGCTGGGCAAGACCGAGGTGGTGGATGCGTTGATAAACAACGGTCTGGAGTATTATAAGGATGAGTTCGAAGCTGATGCCGACGGTGTCTACTCCGGCACCTGGAACGGCTTCCTGCCCAACTGGACGTCCAATAAGACCAACTACCTGCGCGGCGGTTCGCTGGAAATCACCACCCGCAGCGTGAACAGTGTCGACCTGGGCATCCGCGGATGCAACGAGAAGCAAATCGGTGCCCGTTCGTTCACCGGCGACAAGCGCGCCAACGACGAGGAAATCCTGAAGGAGATGATGATGGAGATGTCCTGCGAAGGCAAGGTCTACCCGGCAATGATTCGCATGGCGAAACGCTACAACGACCCGAGCTTCATGGCACAGTGCATCGGTGAGAAATACGAGGAGACCGGCAATGCCGCCGAAATCCGCGCCAAAATCATGAACGGTGACTACTTCATCAAATGGGATTTGGATACCGATAAAAAGTGATTCAAATAACAGATAAAGGTTAAGGGTGAATAAGCGGAATGTCGTTTCCGGCATTCCCGTCGGGCAGCCCCGGAAGGCCGATTGAGTCTTCCGGGGCTTGCTTTATCTATCCGCCACATAGACGGCATCCATCCCCGGCTCAGACTGCATTAAAGTACGGCTTGTACAGACCAAAGTATTATACTTAGACCCCCTAAGTATTATACTTAGGCAGCCTAAGTATTATACTTTGCTCCGTCTATCCCCGGGTTTAATGTCGTCTATGCCGTACACAGGGAGGGCGCAAGGCCGCAGGGTACGACCGATGCCGTTGGCTCATGCCGGAAGTATGCCGTATCTTTGTGTGCATAAACCCAGACAGAACAAATAAAGGTTAAAGAGAAACCCGGACTTGAACTTCCTCTCAGGCTTCGGGTCTACAGAGTAAACCATCAGATGAAACATGGATGAAGAGATATTGCAGATTGCTGATAAGGACAAGGAAAAAGGTTTCAGATGTTTGATTGAGCGTTACCAGGAACCCCTGTATTGGCATGTCCGCCGCATGTTGCCCGGTCATGACGATGCCGAGGATGTGCTGCAGGAGACTTTCCTGCGCGCCTACAAGCATTGGGGCTCCTTCAAGGGGAGCAGCAAGCTGTCGACCTGGCTGTACAAGATAGCCACCAATGAAGCTCTCCGCTTCCTGGAGAAGAACAAGCACACCCTTCTTCCCCTGGACGACCTGGAACGGGTCCCGGAGGTGGAGTGGCAGGACAACGAGGCGGATGCCGAGTCTGCCGAACGCCTGGTCATCCTGCAGAAGGCCATCCGGCAGTTGCCGGAACGACAACGACTGGTGTTCAACCTGCGTTATTACGACGAACTGGATTATGCGGACATTTCCGAAATCCTGGAAACACAGGTGGAGACATTGAAGACCAATTTCTTCTATGCCAAAGAGAATATAAAGAAATACATACAGAAGTACTATGATGAAAGAATTTGACTTAAACGATTTCGGCAAGCAGATGCCCTATCACGTTCCGGAAGGCTTCTTCGCCCGTTTCCCGGAACAGGTGATGCGGAAGGTAGCAGTGGAACGTCGCCGTCGCCGGATGTGGCGTCTGTCTGTCGGCATGACAGCCGTGGCAGCCCTGGTGGCAGGCATCGTGTTCTGGACCGGGACTCCCGAAGTGATACCGTCCGTGCCATCCGGCGACTATGCGGACCGGATGGTGACGTTGGCAGAGCAGCTGGATGCCTACCTGGACCACCTCTCCGATGAAGAGCTGGCCGAGCAATACGACTACTATGCCGCCGATGTCACACTGACGCTTTACGAGGAGTAGGTTGGGGGAGGAGGACTTCCTCACTCATCCTGTCAACAATATTGTCTACTAAAAATGAATGGATTATGAAACAGAAAATGGTAATGTGGCTGACAGCATTCGTACTGTTGGCAGGCAGTCTCTCGGCACAGGAGACGAAGAATGACGCACGGACGGAACGCAAACGTCCAGATTTCGCAGCCATGCAACTGAAGCAGGTGCTCGATGCCCTGATGCTCGACGATGCGACGGCAGCAAAGTTTACCCCCGTCTATCAGGCCTATCAGAAGGAGATGCGGGAATGCCGTCTGCCTCGGTTGAAAAAGAAGAGCAACGAGATGACCGATGAAGAGATTGCCCAAGAGATTGAGCGTCAGTTCACACAGGGACGTAAGGTGATAGACGTCAAGGAGAAGTACTACAAGGAGTTCAAGAAAATCCTGACGATGAAGCAAATCCGTGAGGTTTACCGCCTGGAACGGTTCAACATGCGTCGCATGGGCAAGGAAATCAACCGACGCCAGGGGATGAAGCCGCACCCGATGCCGGGCATGCCCTTTGGTAAAGAGATGCAAAAGAAGTAACTTTGTACGGTCCTGTTGTTCCCATGTGGAAGAGCAGGGCCGTACTAACATTTAAAAAAACATCCTGTTATGAAGAATGAAATGCCTAAGCTCCCTTATCCGTCAAACGGGTTGGAGCCAGTAATCAGTGCCGAGACGATAGACTATCACTTCGGCAAGCATCTGCAAACCTATGTGACCAACTTGGCAAATCTGACCAAGGGAACGGCTTATGAAGAAAAAGAGGTTGAGGACATCGTGGCAACAGCTCCTGATGGAGGCATTTTCAACAATGCCGGACAGGTGCTCAATCACACGCTTTACTTCCTGCAATTCACGGTTCCCGGTCAGGGAAAGGCGCCGCAAGGGAAACTCGCCGAGCTGATTGCACGTGATTTCGGCAGCTTGGACGCCTTCAAGCAACAGTTTGAGGATGCCGCTGTGACACTCTTCGGTTCGGGTTGGGCATGGCTTTCCCTGGACCCGGAAGGTCATCTGAAGATTACGAAGGAAGGGAATGCCGGCAATCCGTGGCGTCAGGGCTGCAAGCCGTTGTTGTGCATCGATGTCTGGGAACATGCCTACTACGTGGATTATCGGAATCGCCGTGCCGAACATGTAAAGAAACTTTGGGACATTATCGACTGGGAGGTGGTTGGCTCACGACTGGAAGCCTAGTTCCCCTGTTCGTTGTCAACTGACTATCGCATCGGTGTCGTCCGGGTAGCACCGTATCAATTAGAAAAGGCACGTTCCTGAAAGGAGAGGAGCGTGCCTTTGTGTGTTCATTCTAGAATGGCATACCGGGAGGAGGTGTTCCAAACGGGTCGTCCTGTGGCGGTTCCGCAGGAGGCGGAGGGGGCATACCGGGGTCATTCATCCCCGAGCCTCGCAGTACTTCCCCTTCCAGCGGAACAATCATGTCATCGTCCGGATTCTGGAAGCGGGCAAACTCTGATTTGAAGCGTAACAGGACATCCCCGACCGCACCATTACGGTGCTTGGCAATGATGATTTCGGCCATGCCATGTAGGTCGTTGCCTTTTTCATCCTGATAAATCTTGTAATATTCCGGGCGGTGGATGAAGCATACCATATCCGCATCCTGCTCGATGGCTCCCGATTCACGCAAGTCACTCAGTTGCGGTCGTTTTCCGTCGATTCCCTCACGACTCTCCACACCACGGTTCAACTGACTCAAGGCAATGATGGGGATGTTCAGCTCTTTGGCTAGTCCCTTCAGCGAACGTGAGATGGTGCTGACCTCTTCCTGACGGCTGCCAAACGACATGCCACTGGCATTCATCAGCTGCAAATAGTCGATGATGATAAGCTTCACATCGTGTTCGCGGACCAACCGACGCGCCTTCGTCCGCAACTCAAAGACAGAGAGAGACGGTGTATCATCGACGTACAAGGGGGCATCATAGAGGTCCTTTATCTTATAGTCCAGTTGTCCCCACTCATAAGGTGCCAGCTGTCCGCTTCGGATTTTCTCACCGGGAATCTCACATACATTCACAATCAGACGGTTCACCAGCTGGACATTGCTCATTTCAAGCGAGAACAAGGCTACCGGTGTCTTTTGGTTGACGGCAATGTTCTTTGCCATGGAGAGCACGAAGGCAGTCTTACCCATGGCAGGACGTGCCGCGATAATCACCAGGTCGGAGTTCTGCCAGCCCGAGGTCATCTTGTCGAGCTGATGGAAGCCGCTGGGTAATCCACTCAGACCGTCCGTACGTGCGGCCGCCTTTTGCAGCATGTCGTACGCCTCCTTGATGACAGGATTGATTTGCGTATAATCCTTTTTCATGTTCTGTTGGGAGATCTCAAAGAGTTTCCCTTCAGCTTCCTGCATGAGGTCGTCCACATCCTGGGTGGCATCAAACGCTTTCGTCTGTATATTGCTGGTAAATGTAATCAGCTCACGAGCCAGGAATTTCTGTGCAATGATGCGGGCATGATATTCAATGTGCGCCGAGGAGGCAACCTTACCACTCAGCTGCGTGATATAGAAGGGACCTCCTACATCATCCAGCTCCCCGGTCTTCTTCAGTTGTTCGGTCACTGTCAGAATATCAACCGGCTGTTGCTGGATGGCAAGTGTACTGATGGCCTTGTAGATGAGCTGGTGCCGTTGGTCATAGAACGACTCGGGACGTAAGATTTCGCTCACCAGGGAATAGGCATCTCGTTCAATCATGAGGGCACCCAACACAGCCTCTTCCAGTTCCGGAGCTTGAGGCTGGAGATGACCATACTCGTTCATTTCCGGGACTTTGGCTTTTGACTGTCGTGTTCGTGTATTATTTCGTTTAGGTTCCGGCATAGTTGTTTTCTTCTGTTTTTAGCAACGCAAAGATAAGCAAAACTAAGGAGGAGGAGCGAGCTTGGAACGATGCTTTTTTTGAACAAACGAATGATTCTTTTGGGTGTCAACCTGTCAAATTAAAAAGTTTCGTTTATATTTGTCCCGACAATAAAACCATCAAAACACTATGATAACCTTTCCAAATGCCAAAATAAATCTGGGATTGAACATTGTTGAAAAACGCCCTGATGGCTATCATAACATTGAGACCATCTTCTATCCCATTCACCTGGAAGACGCACTTGAGGTCGTTCCTCTCAATGGTTCGGAACAAGAATATGACTTGAAAATCAGTGGAACACCTATTGAAGGCTCTCCCGAGGACAACCTTGTGGTGAAAGCCTACCGTTTGCTGAAGTCCGACTATGATATTCCGCCTATACATATATATATGTACAAGCACATCCCGATGGGAGCCGGTTTGGGTGGAGGTTCATCCGATGCAGCCTTCATGATCAAACTGCTCAATGAGAAATTTTCCTTGGGGATGAGTGTAGAACAAATGGAAGCTTATGCAGCCCGTCTAGGAGCGGATTGTGCTTTCTTTATCAAAGACCGCCCCGTGTTCGCTACCGGTATCGGGAATGTATTTACTCCTATTGAATTATCCTTGAAGGGCATGTATATTGTCCTGGTTAAGCCGGACATCTCCGTCTCGACAGCTGAAGCCTATAGTCATGTAACGCCCCGTCGCCCGGTCGCATCACTTCCTGAACTTATCCGTCTGCCGATTGAACAATGGAAGGAGCGTATCGTGAATGACTTCGAACATAGCGTCTTTCTTGCTCATCCGGAAATTGCTGCCATCAAGGATAAGCTGTATGATATGGGTGCTGTCTATGCTTCCATGTCAGGTTCCGGTTCTACTGTTTTCGGTATTTTCAAGGAGTCCGTACCTTATGTGGATGAACATTTTGGAGAATGCTTCTGCCGTATCCGTGAATTGGAATAAGATGTCGTAGAAATGGATGCCGAAAGAGAAAATCATCTGCTTTTTCGGTATCCATTAAGAATGAGTGCCTTATTCCTGTCCGATAGCGTATCAATGTAAAATTGACAATAAAAAAGTCATCGCATGTTTTGGCACTTTCGAAAAAAGCCTTACCTTTGCAAACGCAAATGAGAAATGCACTCTTAGCTCAGTTGGTAGAGCAATTGACTCTTAATCAATGGGTCCAGGGTTCGAGTCCCTGAGGGTGTACCACAGTGAGAAACTGTTCTCTAAGAATCCTGAGGGTTGATAGACTTTCAGGATTTTTTTTGTTTGAATCTTTTGGTAGGTGGTTGTATGATTATAAAAAAAGATGCCAACAAAAAGAAATCAATTCTTTTGCTGGCATGTAACGGACATTATTCCAATTCAGTGGAATGTTGTAAGTGACTCCGACAGGATTCAAACCTGTAACCTTCTGATCCGTAGTCAGATGCTCTATTCAGTTGAGCTACGGAGCCATAACCAAAACTTGTGACTCCCATAGGATTCAAACCTATAACCTTCTGATCCGTAGTCAGATGCTCTATTCAGTTGAGCTAGGGAGCCTTGATTATATTGAGTGACTCCGACAGGATTCAAACCTGTAACCTTCTGATCCGTAGTCAGATGCTCTATTCAGTTGAGCTACGGAGCCATACTCCTAATCAATGAAGTGATCGCGACAGGATTCAAACCTGTAACCGGCTGATCCGTAGTCAGCTACTCTATTCAGTTGAGCTACGCGACCCTTTTTCTTTAACGGTTGCAAAGGTACGTACTTTTGATACAACTACCAAACATTAAGACGACTTTTTCACCACTATTGCTAACAAAATTCCGGACAGGACTGATATTCAAAAGAAAATTTATCGGTAAAAAATAGAAAGGGCAATCAATCGATATGTGCATAAAGATTGACTGCCCTCTTCTCTGTTTGTTGACTCTTCAGAAGAGATTATCCGATGAGTTCAATACTGCGTTTGATGAAATTATTTAAGGCTTCACCTTTTAGCATATTATTTTGCAATAAAGCCAAGTCGATGAGTTGTCGTATAACTTTGTTGGTTCCGGCATAATTACTCAAAATCGTTTCTTTCTTGGCCTTTTCTTCAGTGATTTGTTTTTCTACGCGCTCCAGTTCATCCTTGTCTGCCGTTGTTATGTCTTCCGGTTTCTTGCCTTCTTGCGCCTGATGAAGTTCGTTATGCCGTTTATTTAAATCGGCTAAAGTCAGATTCAATGGAGTCAAATCAGCGGCGCAAGCCGTCTCTGAATGGTTGAGTACATCTTTGACCAGTTTGTTGTCGGTATTGAGGACGATGTTAAACATGTCAGACATTTCGCCGTAGAAGCTCATACCCGGTTGGATACGTGACATTTCTTTCATACGGCGCATATATTCACTCTGCGTAATCAGAATCGGGGCTACATTATCGCCCAATGCCTGTGCTTCAACATTGAATTCTGCCTTCTCCACTTTTGGAAGTTGGCTTCGGAATACACTGACAAGAATTTCCTGCTTTTCAGATGCAAGTTCAGATGCATGTGCATCCTCTTTCACTATCAAACGGTCAATTGTATCACTATCCACGCGGGTGAAGCGACTCTTTTCCAGCTTACGTTCCAGCATGCTGATAAGGGCAACATCGAGTTGACCATCCATTAGGAGCACATTGTAACCTTTGTTCTTGGCTGCTTCTATATAGCTATATTGCTCTTCGAGGTTATTGGCATACAAGTATATGATGTTCCCTTCTTTATCGGTCTGTTCTCCTTTGATAAGATTCTGATATTCTTCGAAAGTGTAGTAGTGTGCATCTGTATCTTTGAGCAGTGTGAATTTATTAGCACGGTCGTAGAAGTCTTCTTCTGTAAGCATGCCGTAATGGATGAAGATTTTCAAGTCATCCCACTTCGCTTCGAAATCTTTGCGGTCGCTCTTAAAGATAGCCTGCAAACGATCAGATACCTTCTTTGAGATGTAGGTCGAAATCTTCTTCACATTGGAGTCACTCTGCAAGTAGGAGCGTGAAACATTCAAAGGTATGTCCGGGGAATCTATAACTCCATGGAGCAGGGTTAAGAAATCAGGAACAATACCTTCTACTGAATCAGTTACATATACTTGGTTGCAGTAAAGTTGGATTTTGTTTTTCTGCAAGTCGATGTTACTCTTGATACGTGGAAAATAGAGTATTCCTGTCAGGTTGAACGGATAGTCTACGTTCAGATGAATCCAGAACAATGGTTCGTCAGCCATTGGATACAATTCACGATAGAAGTTCTTATAGTCTTCATCTTTCAATTCGGCAGGTTTACGTGTCCATAAAGGAGTCGTGTTATTGATGATGTTGTCTTCCTCGGTATCCACTTGTTTCCCATCTTTCCACTCTTTCTTTTTGCCGAAGGCTACAGGAATAGGCAAGAAGTGGCAGTATTTCTTTAATAAGGAGGACAAGCGTTCTTCCTCCAGAAACTCCTTGCAGTCTTCATCAATGTAGAGAATGATATCCGTACCACGATCTGCTTTCTCTACCTCTTCCAATGTAAATTCAGGACTACCGTCACAGGTCCATTTCATCGGTTGGGCATCTTCGCGGTAAGAACGGGTGATAAGTTCAACTTTTTTAGCTACCATGAAGGCAGAATAGAAGCCAAGACCGAAATGTCCGATAATGGCATTTGCGTCATCTTTGTACTTTGCCAAAAAGTCATTAGCACCTGAGAAAGCAATTTGATTGATATATTTCTCAATCTCTTCCGCAGTCAGTCCAAGTCCACGGTCAGAGATAGTGATACTGTCTTTATTGAGGGAAACGTGGATGGTCAAGTCACCCATTTCACCTTTGAATTCTCCTTTTGCAGCCAGTGTTTTCAGCTTTTGAGTGGCATCAACTGCATTAGAAACCAGCTCGCGGAGAAAGATTTCATGATCACTGTATAAGAACTTTTTGATGATGGGGAAGATATTTTCTGTCGTAACCCCAATATTTCCTTTTTGCATAGGTCTTTATTTATTTTATGTATATCCGTTTCTTTAGCTTTTCAGCATTTATGACAACACAAAATAAATGCCAGGCATGTGGATGCCTGACATTTTGTCTTATTATACTGCTTGGACTGTTATTTCTGAACCTTTATGGGAGGCAGAACCGTGAAAGCCAGCTTGTCTTTTTGTGCGGGCGAAATTGCTGCTTTCAGGATACTTCCGGTTACCGGAGAATCATTGATGAACAGCTCGGAAATACCGTCTTCAAGATAGGTCTGGATAGCTCGACGAAGAGGACGTGCACCGAACTGGATGTCAAAACCATGATCTGAGATGAAGTCTTTTACTTCATCCGTTACTTCCAGTTTGTATCCTAAGTTTTCTACACGCTTCATCAGTTGTGCCAATTCGAGGTCTACGATGCGGCGGATAGCCGGACGGTCAAGTTGATCGAAAGTAATGATTTCATCGATACGATTGAGGAACTCTGGGGCAAATGATTTGTTGAGAGCTTTCTGGATAATACTCCGTGAATGCTCTTTATCATCATCCACATTCAGTAGTGCTGAAAATCCAATACCTCGTCCGAATTCCTTCAATTGTCGGGTACCAATGTTGGAAGTCATTATGATAACCGTGTTTTTAAAATCTATGGTACGACCATAACTGTCTGTCAAGCGTCCTTCATCCATCACTTGCAACAATAGGTTGAAAACATCCCCATGGGCCTTTTCAATCTCATCCAATAGAATGATAGAGTAGGGGCGGCGCCGAACCTTTTCTGTCAATTGTCCTCCTTCTTCATAACCTACATAGCCCGGAGGAGCACCGACAAGACGGGATACAGTGAATTTCTCCATGTACTCACTCATATCGATGCGTATCAATGCATCCGACGAACCGAACATATATGTAGCCAGTTCCTTCGCCAATAACGTTTTTCCGACGCCGGTTGGGCCTAGAAACATGAATGTCCCAATCGGACGGTTCGGGTCCTTTAATCCGACACGACTTCGTTGGATAGCACGTACCAGTTTGTCCACTGCTGCATCCTGTGCTATGATTTTGCCGGTCAGAGCTTCGCGCATGCCTTTCAATCGGATACTTTCAGCCTGTGCCATCCGTTGTACAGGTACTCCTGACATCATGGACACTACATCGGCAATTTGGCCTTCATCAACCACTTCCCGATTGTCTTTCAGGCTTTCTTCCCAAATACGTTTCATTTCATCCAATTGCAGTTGCATGCTTTTTTCTTTGTCACGGTAGTTTGCTGCCAGTTCATAGTTTTGTGCTTTGACAGCTGACATCCGAAGCTGTTTTAACCGATCGATTTCCTGTTCCTGCTCTTCGATTTCCTTCGGTACGCTGATATTTGTCAGGTGTACGCGTGAACCGGCCTCATCGAGTGCATCAATGGCTTTGTCTGGAAAGTTGCGGTCAGAAATATAGCGTCCCGTCAATTTGACACAAGCTTCCAATGCTTCCTGAGTATAGGATACGTTGTGGTGGTCTTCATACTTCTCTTTGATGTTTTTCAATATCTGGAGCGTTTCTTCCGGAGATGTTGGTTCTACTATCACTTTCTGGAAACGGCGCTCCAAAGCTCCATCTTTTTCGATGCTCTTACGATATTCATCCAGGGTGGTTGCTCCGATACATTGTATTTCCCCGCGAGCCAAGGCTGGTTTCAGCATGTTGGCTGCATCCATTGAACCTGGAGCGGAACCGGCTCCGACAATCGTATGTATCTCATCAATGAAAAGAATAACATCCGGGTTATCCTTCAGCTCTTTGAGAATTGTACGAATGCGCTCTTCGAACTGTCCACGGTATTTGGTTCCGGCCACCACCGAAGTCATATCAAGTGATACCACACGCTTATTGAACAAGACGCGGGATACTTTCTTTTCAATGATGCGCAAAGCTAGTCCTTCAACAATAGCCGATTTGCCTACTCCCGGTTCTCCAATCAGTACGGGATTGTTCTTTTTGCGACGGCTCAATATTTGTGCCAGTCGTTCTATTTCCTTTTCACGCCCTACAACGGGATCCAGCCGACCTAATTCCGCAGCTTTTGTCAAGTCCATGCCAAACATGTCAATCGTCGGAGTGTCATTAATGGGACGCTTCGTTTGTGTCTGCTGGACCTGTTGTCCATTGCCTAAGTTGTTGTTTCCGTTGGATTGTCCAGGAGCATCTTCTTCATCTTCGTCGTAGCCATTCATGCCGGCATTGACGTCGGCTTGTTTCAAGGATAGCTCTTCAAAAACGAGTGAATAGGTAACATCATTCCGTTCCAAGACCTGTGCCGCCATGTTGTCATGCTGTTTTAAAATGGCTAATAGCAGGTGCTCGTCGCTTACGACTTCTTTTTTTAATAAGCGTGCTTCCAGAATGCCTAAACGCAAGATACGTGCACTAGTTTCGTCAAGCATAACTTCGTTTTCATTCGTGATGCGGGCATGTGAGTAAGTATAGTCATTGCTTTGCTTTTCGATGCGTGCTTCTATCTCGTTTTTTATTGTTCCCAAATCTACATACAGCTTCTTTTGTAAAACTTCAATCGCTCTTCCTGAACCTTCCTTAAGCAAGCCCAAGAGCAAATGTTCCGGTCCTACGTGATCGCTATTCAACCGGATAGCCTCCTGCTTGCTGTAAATCAGGATTTCTGATACTTTTTGTGAAAATTGATTGTTCATATGTTTTCCTTGTCTCTCAAATTGTTTACACTTGCAAATATAACAGGGTTTATGTCTCTGTACACTTATCTTTCATTATCTATAACAAATAATATACCAAAGTGGACCTTGGTAGGATGCATGCGCAGATAAAACAAGGGAAAAGAGCATTATTTAACGAGGCTTAGACCATTTATTGGAAGGCAATCTACGGAGCTTTGGAGATATTGAGTGAATCGGGCGAGTTGTTTTATTCAGTTGTTGCAGGCTTAAGGTGTAGTTGTCAGGTAACAAACTGATGAATAGGCCATACCGTTGGGAAACTTGAGGACGTCGGAACTTAAGTTATCCCGTAAGTCGTATAGGAAAAAGGATATGGGCTATACCTATTCGTCTGATGGGATAAACTTATCTATCGTGGGGCTATAATGGAACTTATATGAAACTTTTTTAGCAGTCCTGAAGCTCTCTTTTCTAGCTAAAAAGTTCGGCAGTTCGCAAATTTGTCGTATTTTAGCATGATTTTTGTGAGATGTATAATTAATATTTTATTAAATGCTTGAACAAGATAGGATTATAAAAATTAACATTGAGGAGGAGATGAAAACCTCTTACATAGACTATTCTATGTCAGTCATTGTGGCACGTGCTCTTCCCGATGTTCGTGACGGCTTTAAGCCTGTGCACCGTCGTATTTTATATGGTATGATGGAGCTAGGCAACACCTCTGATAAACCTTATAAAAAATCAGCCAGAATCGTCGGTGAGGTCCTTGGTAAATATCACCCTCATGGCGATTCCTCAGTATATGGGGCTTTGGTTCGCATGGCTCAGGATTGGGCGATGCGTTATCCATTGGTCGATGGACAAGGAAACTTCGGTTCGGTCGACGGTGATAGCCCTGCGGCGATGCGTTATACCGAGGCCCGCTTGAAGAAGCTGGGTGAGGAAATGATGCAAGACCTTTACAAAGAGACTGTAGACTTTCAGAATAACTTTGACGATACCTTACAAGAACCGACTGTTATGCCGACTCGTATTCCTCAGTTGCTTATTAATGGAGCTTCGGGTATTGCGGTAGGTATGGCAACTAATATTCCTCCTCACAACCTTTCGGAGGTAATTGATGCCTGTGTGGCTTATATCGATAATAATGATATTGACACGGCAGGTCTGATGCAATATGTAAAAGCTCCTGATTTTCCGACGGGAGGATATATATATGGTATAAATGGTGTCCGCGAAGCTTATGAGACTGGACGTGGACGTGTCGTGATGCGTGCAAAGGCTGAAATTGAGACTGGTGACACACATGACAAGATTGTGGTAAGCGAGATACCTTATAATGTCAATAAGGCAGAACTTATCAAGAGTATTGCAGAGATGGTCGGCGATAAAAAGATCGATGGTATTTCCAATATTAATGATGAGTCTGACCGTGAAGGCATGCGTATTGTCATCGATGTGAAGCGTGATGCCAATGCCAGCATTGTTCTGAACAAGCTGTTTAAAATGACAGCCCTGCAAACTTCGTTCAGTGTCAACTGTATTGCTTTGGTCCATGGACGTCCCAAGACACTAAGCCTGAAGGATTGTATCAAATATTTTGTTGAACACCGCCATGAGGTAGTCATTCGTCGTACGAGGTTTGATCTCCGTAAGGCACAGGAAAGAGCACATATTTTAGAGGGCTTAATCATTGCCTCTGATAATATTGATGAGGTGATACGTATTATTCGGGCTGCAAAAACTCCGAATGATGCTATCGCGAACTTGATGGAACGGTTTGGATTAAGTGAAATACAGGCGCGTGCTATTGTGGAAATGCGCTTGCGTCAGCTAACCGGACTGTTACAAGACCAGCTTCATGCAGAATATGAGGAAATTAAACGCCAGATAGCTTACTACGAAAGTATCCTGTCGGATGATGAAATGTGCCGTAAGGTTATCAAGGACGAGCTGATTGAAGTAAAAGAGAAGTATGGTGATGAGCGTCGTTCGGAGATTGTTTATGCTTCGGAAGAATTTAATCCGGAAGACTTCTATGCAGACGATGAAATGGTTATCACAATTTCTCATTTGGGGTATATCAAGCGTACACCTCTCTCTGAATTCCGGGCTCAGAACCGTGGAGGAGTGGGAGCGAAGGGCAGTGACACGCGTGATACCGACTTCGTGGAGAACATCTATCCGGCAACGATGCATAATACGATGTTGTTCTTCACCCAAAAGGGAAGATGCTATTGGCTCAAGGTCTATGAAATCCCTGAAGGGTCTAAGAATTCGAAGGGAAGAGCTATTCAAAATCTTCTCAATATTGACCCTGACGACATGGTGACAGCTTTCATTCGTGTGAAGACGCTGAATGATGAGGAATACATCAATAATCACTACTTGCTATTCTGCACCCAAAAGGGAACAATCAAAAAGACTTGTCTAGAACAATATTCCCGTCCCCGTCAGAATGGTGTGAATGCTATTAATATCGTTGACGATGATCGCGTGATTGAAGTACGTATGACGAACGGTGACAATGAGATTATCATAGCAAATCGCAATGGTCGTGCTATCCGGTTCCACGAAAGCGCCGTTCGTGTAATGGGACGTACTGCTACCGGTGTACGCGGTATCACTCTTGATGAAGATGGTAGTGATGAGGTGATTGGTATGATTTGTATTAAAGATCCTGAGAAGGAATCAATTATGGTTGTTTCTGAGCAAGGATATGGTAAGCGTTCTGATATAGAAGATTATCGTATTACAAATCGTGGAGGAAAGGGTGTGAAGACACTTAACATTACTGATAAGACTGGAAAATTGGTTGCCATCAAATCAGTCACTGATGAAAATGACTTGATGATAATCAATAAGTCGGGCATTACGATCCGCCTGAAGGTTGCTGATGTACGTATTATGGGACGTGCTACTCAGGGTGTGCGATTGATTAATCTGGAGAAGCGTAATGACCAGATAGCTTCCGTTTGTAAGGTGAACTCCGAAACAGATGAAGAAGGAGTTGAACTTGTAGATGACGAGAATACAGATATCACTGAATAACTATTAATTATCAAACAATTATGAAGAAAGTATTATTTTCCGTAGCATTAGTGATGGCTTCATGTGTTGCTTTCGGGCAGACCAAAGCAGTAAAAGAAGCCAAGCGCCAGGCAGACGCAAAGAAGTTTGCAGAAGCTGAGCAATTGATTAATCAAGCCTTGGAAAACGCTGAGACCAAAGATGATGCCAATACGTGGAACGTGGCAGGTTACGTCCAGCAAAAAATCAACGAAGAAGAAAATACCAAGGCTTACTTGAAACAGCCCTTTGACACTGTGAAGATGTACAACAGCACGTATAAGATGTTTGAGTTCTTCAACAAGTGTGATGAGTTGGAGCAGATTCCCAACGAGAAAGGCAAAGTGAAAATTAGATATCGTAAGGCAAATGCCGCCACGATGCAACAGAACCGTCCGAATCTGATTAACGGTGGTGTGCTTTACTTTAACAATGGAAATGATGCCGAAGCATATAAGTATTTTAGTATGTATATTGATTCTGCTGAATATCCGATGTTGAAGGAGGCTAATATTGCGGCTACTGACAGCATGATGCCTACCATTGCTTATTATACAGCATTGGCTGCAACGAAGATGGCGCAGGAAGCTGATCAGAATAATAATAAGGATGCTGCCAAAGCCAGCTACCAGAACGTATTGAAGTATGCAGACCTTGCCTCAAACGATAAAGAAAATGGTAAGTTTGCTCTTGAGTTCAAAGCTGGTGCTTACAAGGCTTTGGGTGATACAGCTCAATGGGTAGCGACTTTGCAGGACGGTGTACAGCGTTTCCCCGCACACTCTTATTTCTTTGGCAACTATATTGACTATTGTTCCAATGCTGGTAAATATGCCGAGGCTGTGAAATTTGCCGATGACATGATTGCAAAGAATGGTAATTCGGATTTCTATCAGTACGTAAAAGGGTATCTTTACCAGAACATGAAGGAGTATGATAAGGCAATTGCTGCTTATAAGCAGGCTATCGAATTGAAGCCTGACTATGTTGAAGCTTACTCAAACTTAGGTTTGTGCTATTGCCAGCAGGCTATTGAGTTCGGCGAAAAAGCGGTATCTGATATTGATGATCCGAAATATCAGGAGGAGCAGGCCAAGATTAAGAAGTTCTATGAAGATGCCAGACCCTATTATGAGAAGGCACGCCAATTGGCTCCGGACAAAAAGGATTTGTGGGGTAATGGTTTGTATACCATCTACTACAAATTGAATATGGGTGAAGAATTTAAAGAAATCGAGAAATTGATGCAGATGTAATTGCAGGTTTCCTGAAATAAAAATAAAGGGTTGCATGTCGCAACCCTTTATTTTTATAGGAGTGATTGTGAAGGAAAGATGTAACAATCCTTCGTATTTCGTTTTTGAATTTATCGCTTGGATAATTTACGGAGCAAGTCGCGGTTTAACTCCAGCCATTTTTTATTCCGTTGCTGTATATTCTCTCGAATAGCATTCACGTCGACAATGTAGTCGCTTACTATTTGCAAGAGCGATTCGGGGCGTCTGCGACGACGTTTGTTGGGGTTAATCACCAGGTTCAGAGACTTGGGAATTACTTCCACTGTGATGTCACGACCAGCCATGATGGGGTCGCCATCAAAGTGAATAACCCCTTCTTTCGCACGGTGGATATGGAGTTGCTTGCATCGGTATGTTTTAATACGGCTATTCTGATCAATAGTGCGATTGAACAATTGGAAGGAAAGAGCTGGTACATCAAGGACGGTAAATGGTTCCAAGATCGTCACATCAAGCAGTCCGTCGTGTAGGGAAGCTTGTGGGGCAATATAAGCATTGTTCCCGTATTGGGATGCATTGGCACAGGCGATAAGATAAGCTTTCAGATGTTTGATTTCAGTCTCATTGCTTAGTTCGATATCATACGTTTCCGGTTTGTAGGTAAGACTTTCGTGAAGCATGTTTTCCAAATAGGTAAGCATGCCTCTTCTACCGGATTTAGCAAACTTCATGCTGACGAAAGCATCAAAACCCACTCCGCAAGTGCAGAAAAAAGGGATATCATTGATTTTGCCATAGTCCACACAACTGGTTACACCCATGTTGATGATATCAATTGCCCGTTTGGGATCCATGGGAATTTGTAAATGTCGTGCCAATCCGTTTCCGGAACCACAGGGTATGATACCCAAAGCTGCTTTTGTATGGACCAGGGAACGGCCAATCTCATTGATGGTACCATCGCCTCCGATGGCAACGACCATGAAAGCTCCTTCGGCGGCTGCAATGGATGCCAATTCAATGGCATGTCCGGCAAATTGAGTGGGAGTAACCTCAAAATCATATTTATTGCGGTCCACATATTTGTCAATCATCTCCAGGATAGACTTCTTGCTTTGAGTCCCGGATATAGGATTGACGATGAATGTTATTCTCTGTTTCTCCATGATGTTATCCCTTGATTCTATGTTTCCTATGTTTTGACGAATTGAGTGACAAAGGTATGTAAAAAAGCAATAGCAGGCAAGGACGTTTGTCCTGAAAAGGTTGCATTGTTACATTGGAGTGTCAGTTTATCTTGACAAGATACCTCACTCTTGTAAAAACGATAACTTTTTGGAAAAAAACCGATGAAGGACTTCCACGGATTTATATTTTTCTTATCTTTGCCCCCTGTTTTTAAGACTATAAGCAGAATTTCTTAAAAAACGAATCGGAATATTTAAGAAAAACAGAACAACGTAAGCACGAGGCTTACAGGTAAAAAAGAATATGGGATTATTACAAGACAAATTAGCGAAATATGACCTGCCGCAGCAAATTATGGCAAAGGGCGTATATCCTTACTTTAGATGTATTGAAAGTGGGCAGAACACGGAGGTGATGATGAGCGGTCACAAAGTCTTGATGTTTGGTTCAAACTCTTATCTGGGGTTGACAAACCATCCAAAGGTTATTGAGGCAGCTGTCGAAGCGACACGAAAATATGGTACAGGCTGTGCCGGCTCACGTTTCCTCAATGGTACATTGGACCTCCACTTGGCTTTGGAAAAGGAATTGGCTGAGTTTGTCGGTAAGGAAGAGGCTATTATCTATTCAACGGGTTTCCAGGTAAACTTGGGAGTCGTGTCATGCGTGACCGGACGTAATGACTACATCTTGTGTGATGAACTGGACCACGCCTCTATCGTGGAGGGACGACGTCTGTCATTTTCTACAGCTGCAAAATTTAAGCATAACGACATGGAGGACTTGGAACGTGAATTGCAGAAATGCAATCCAGAGTCCATTAAATTGATTGTAGTAGATGGCGTGTTCAGCATGGAAGGTGATATGGCAAATCTGCCTGAGATCGTACGTCTGAAGAAGAAATACAATGCAAGCATTATGGTCGACGAAGCACACGGACTGGGTGTGTTGGGACGTCAAGGTCGGGGAACCTGTGACCACTTTGGAGTAACCGATGATGTGGATCTCATTATGGGTACCTTCAGCAAATCGCTTGCTGCAATCGGTGGTTTCATCGCCTCTGATGCTTCGGTCATCAATTATCTTCGTCACAATTCTCGTTCGTATATTTTCAGCGCAAGTAATACGCCTGCAGCGACTGCTGCTGCCCGGGCAGCTCTCCACATCATGAAGACTGAGCCCGAACGCATCCAACATTTATGGGATGTAACGAACTATGCGCTGACAAGCTTCCGTCAGCTTGGCTTCGAAATAGGCAATACGTCGACTCCTATTATTCCGCTTTATGTACGTGATATGGATAAGACCTTCCAAGTGACTACGATGCTGTTTGAAGAAGGGGTATTTGTCAATCCGGTAGTTCCACCGGCTTGCTCGCCCAATGACACATTGATTCGTTTCTCTCTGATGGCTACCCATACAAAGGAGCAGGTGGACATTGCTATTGAGAAGCTGGTAAAATGCTTCAAGGCACTCGATATACCTTTGAATCCTGAAAAGTAACGAAGCTCTGCCTCTATTCGGCGTAGCTCTCAAGTAAAATAAAGACGCGGATGATGCGGAACTGTAAAACGGTCCGAGTCATCCGCGTTACGATTTTCTAGGCCCTGAATGTTAGAGAAGATGCCGGGGCAGATACTTGAAATGAAGTAATAAGAATTAGAAAACATAGTACAGTATGAACAATTTTACATTTTATAGCCCTACCGAATTTGTCTTCGGGAAGGGCACAGAGATGCAGACTGGTGAATTGGTACGTAAATACGGTGCTTCCAAAGTACTTATCGTATATGGAGGCGGTTCAGTCGTGCGTAGCGGACTTTTAGAGCGCGTGAAGCAGACATTGGCGCAAACAGGGATACCCTGTATCGAATTGGGCGGAGTGCAACCAAACCCAATTGATACCAAGGTTTATGAGGGTATAGACCTTTGCCGTCGTGAAGGCGTGGACTTCGTGCTCGCTGTAGGTGGCGGCTCTGTCATTGATACGGCGAAAGCAATTGCTGCCGGAGTGCCTTATGAAGGTGATTTCTGGGATTTCTACATTCAGAAGGCTACTGTAAGCTCCGCCTTAAAGGTAGCGGTCGTGTTGACAATCCCGGCAGCTGGTAGCGAAGGCTCGGGCAACTCAGTCATAACCAAAGTCAGTACCCTGCAAAAGATGAGTCTGCGTGCTCCCGAACTGTTGCGTCCTCGCTTTTCTATCATGAATCCTGAGTTGACATTCACGCTTCCGCCTTATCAGACAGCAGCAGGTATTGTAGACATGATGGCACACATCATGGAACGTTATTTCACAAATACTGTTGATACCGAGATTGCGGACCGCCTGTGTGAAGGTACTCTGAAAGCCATTATTACCGAAGCACCTCGTGTCATGGCTGATCCGAAGGATTATGGAGCACGTGCCAATATCATGTGGAGTGGCATGATTGCACACAATGGAACCTGTGGCGTGGGCAATGAAGAGGATTGGGCTTCTCATTTCATGGAACACGAGATCAGCGCTTTATATGATGTCACTCACGGAGCAGGATTGGCTGTGATATTCCCGGCCTGGCTTACTTGGATGGCTTCGCATCATGTCGAGAAAGTCGCTCAGTATGCGGCTCGTGTCTGGGATGTCCCGGTTTCTGAAGACCTGAAGGCGATGGCTTTGGAAGGTGTGGCACGTTTGAAGTCTTTCTTTACTTCCATTGGCATGCCTGTCAATTTCGCCCAATTGGGTGTGGAACATCCGGATATTGAGCTGCTGGTGGAACACTTGCATGCCAATAAAGGAGAGCAGGTCGGATGTTATGTACGCTTGGGACGTAAAGAGACCCGGGAAATCTATGAATTGGCCCTTTAAGAGGTGGGGCTTTGAGTGACCGGGTATAAGCAGGTCAGTCGGACTCTATTTAGATAATTTGCATAAACAAACACAAGATGGAAACACTACATATAAATAAGGTGGAGGTACGTAACCTCCAAATGGACGATTATGCCCAGTTGGCACAATCGTTTACGCGTGTCTATGCCGATAAGGATGTGTTTTGGACACGGGAGCAAATCAAGAAACTCATCACAATCTTTCCTGAAGGGCAGGTGGTGACGGTGGTTGACGACAAGATTGTGGGCTGTGCACTGTCAATCATCGTTGACTATGACATGGTGAAAGGAGATCATACGTATGCCAAGGTGACCGGCAATGAGACCTTTAATACACACAATCCGAAAGGGAACATCCTTTATGGTATTGAGGTCTTCATTCATCCGGACTATCGGGGATTGCGCTTGGCGCGCCGTATGTATGAGTACCGGAAGGAGCTTTGTGAAAAGCTGAATCTGAAGGCTATCATGTTTGGTGGACGCATACCCAACTATCATAAGTATGCCGACCACATGCGTCCGAAAGAGTATATAGAGAAAGTACGTTCACGTGAAATTTATGACCCGGTGTTGACCTTCCAGCTTTCCAATGACTTCCATGTACGTCGGGTCATGAAGAACTATCTGCCCAACGATGAAGAGTCAAAACATTGCGCGACCTTGTTGCAATGGGACAACATATATTACCAGCCGCCTACGCAGGACTATGTAGACAAGAAGACAACTGTACGGATTGGACTGGTGCAGTGGCAGATGCGTTCTTATAATACATTGGATGATGTCTTTGAACAGGTTGAATTCTTCGTGGATGCCGTCTCGGACTACAAGAGCGATTTCGTCCTTTTCCCGGAATATTTCAACGCTCCTCTCATGGCGAAATACAACCACATGGGGGAGGCACAGTCCATCCGTGCGCTTGCCAAGTATACCGAGGAAGTGCGGGAACGCTTTATTAATCTGGCAATCAGCTATAATATCAATATCATTACCGGCAGTATGCCTTATATCAAGGAAGACGGCTCGCTTTACAATGTTGGTTTTCTGTGCCGTCGGGATGGTAGTTATGAGATGTATGAAAAGGTTCACGTGACTCCGGACGAGATTAAGAGTTGGGGCTTGAGCGGTGGAAAAATGGTGAAGACCTTTGACACGGATTGTGCCAAGATTGGCGTGCTGATATGTTACGATGTGGAATTTCCTGAGTTGTCGCGTATCATGGCAGACCAAGGCATGCAGATTCTGTTTGTTCCCTTCCTGACCGACACGCAGAACGGCTATTCCCGAGTCCGCATTTGTGCTCAGGCACGTGCCATTGAGAATGAATGCTTCGTTGCAATAGCCGGTAGTGTGGGCAATCTGCCGCGTGTACACAATATGGATATCCAGTATGCCCAGTCCGGCGTGTTTACGCCATGCGACTTTGCGTTCCCGACCGACGGACGCCGTGCTGAGGCTACTCCGAATACGGAGATGATTCTTGTCTCGGATGTTGACCTTGACCTTTTGAGTGAACTTCATACCTATGGAAGTGTCCGCAACCTGCGTGACCGACGTAGCGACTTGTATGAACTCAAAGTGAAGATGAAAGTGTGATGGTCACTCTATTGGCATTGGTGTGCGGACTGGCTTTAGGCATCTTGATCGGTCTGTTTATTGAACGTGCCAAGTCCCGTCAGTTGCAGACAGCCTTGTCTCTGGCAGAGCGGGAACAGGCACGTCTGCAGGCTGTGGCTGAAGCGATGCGCGTGCAGAGCGAACAGGATGCCCGGCTACTGAAACAGGCAGAGGAAGAACGGCGGCAACAGGCGGAGGTGATGAAGTCGGAGTTCCGTAATCTGGCCAACGAGCTGCTCGAAGCAAAGACGGCTTCGCTCAAGCAAGCCAACGTCGAACAGCTGACTGCTGTACTTACGCCGTTGAAAGAGAATATCGAGCAACTAGGCAAGTCCGTGGTGGAAGGGCGCATCGCGGGGGTGCAGCAGAAGGAGTCGGTCGAACATGCCATCCGCAACCTGATGGAGAAAGCCGAGCGGATAGGAGAGGATGCCGTAAACCTGACGAAGGCGTTAAAGGCCAATCCAAAGGTGCAGGGAGACTGGGGCGAGATGATTCTGGAGCGGATGCTAGAGGAGTCCGGTCTGAGGCGTGGCGAGGAATATTTCATCCAGGAGAACTGCATCACGGAAGATGGACGCAATGTGCGTCCCGATGTCATAGTCCGTTTTCCTGAGAAGCGCAGTGTGATTATAGACTCTAAGGTGTCATTTACGGCCTACGTGAATTACATCAACGCTGTCAGTCCTGACGAACAGGCTCAGGCATTGTCCGCCCATCTGCTGTCGATGCGTGAACATATCAACGAGCTGGCAGGGAAAGACTATTCGAAGGTCGTGAAGGATTCCATAGGCTATGTGCTTATGTTTGTTCCGAACGAGGGGGCATACATTGCGGCGCTGGAGAAAGACCGGGATTTGCTGAACTATGCCTATAAGAAGCGGATTATCCTGATCAGTCCGTCCAACCTGATGATGGCTCTTCAGCTGGCTTACAACTTGTGGCAGAGCGAAAGGCAGACACGCAATGTGGAGGAAATCATTCGGCGTGGCAATTTGCTTTACGAGAAGTTTGTCACTTTTGTAACGGCATTTGAGAAGCTTGGCAAGCAACTGGATGATACACGCCGTCAGTACGATCAGGCCTTTGGGACCTTGGCTCGTGGCAATGGAAATATCATCGTGAGCTTCCATAAGCTGAAAGAACTGGGCTTGACACCGAAGAAGGATATTCCTCCGACGGTGATGGAAAAGACGGAAAACGACCTGATAGAGTAAATGAAGATGCCCGTTCTGGCGGAGCTGGGGGAAGAAGATTGTTGGAAACTCCCCGTGGCAGTCCAGAGCGGGCATCTTTTATTGGATGGCTGTTGCTGAGTGTTACTTCAGTTTGCTGAGCCCCTTTTTTACTTCCTTCAAGGCGGTTACCCAGTCCGTGTCAAGACTGAATGGGGTGATGTAGTTGGGGTCATTGATAAACGAGCCAATGGTCTCGACATCTTTATCGTTGAAGAACGGATGTTCCGCACTGGTTGTGATGAACAGTTCGATTCCCTTGCGACGCAACTCGGTATCCTTGGTCTGGCTCATCCAGGCAATGAAGTCCGTGACATAGGCCTGCATGGCTAAAGCCTGGTCGTCGAGGATCTTATATTGTGCAGCATTTTCAGGCTTGGCCTGTGACTTCATGTAGTTGAGCGCAGTGAAATAGAAGTAGTTTATTTTCGTATTGTAGTCATTCACATCGTTTGTGTTAACCACATGTGAGGCCTTCTCCAACAAGGTGTTGAATACTTCCTGCCCCTGCATGTAACTGGCAGAAAGCAACAAGGCTGCCGATAAAATCCATTTTTTCATAGTTGTAATGTTCTTTTGATGAATTGTTAAGGGTAAGGTATCCTTTCACGTCTCGGACAGACAGGCTAGGATGCATTATCCGATGCCAAAGCTACGCCTTTTTGAAAAAAAAGACAAATAAATAGTGGGGAACTATGGAGCATACCTTCAAATCGCGTACTTTTGTGTGTAAATATAACCCTAATATATCAAGGACTATGAAATACAATGAAATCGGTAAGACCGGCATGAAGGTGTCGAGTCTGAGTTTTGGCGCATCTTCTCTGGGTGGCGTGTTCCATGAAATCAACGAAGGCAGAGCCTTGGAAGCTGTATATACGGCGGTAGATAAAGGAATGAACTTCATCGATGTTTCTCCCTATTATGGTCATTATAAAGCTGAGACGGTCCTGGGAAAGGCCTTGCAGCATATTGACCGGAAGAAATATTATCTCTCGACAAAGGTCGGACGTTATGGAAAGGATGGGGTCAACCTGTGGAACTATTCAGCACAACGTGCCAAGGAGAGTGTATATGAGAGCTTGGAGCGTCTGCACATCGACTATATAGACTTGATTAATGTGCATGATGTGGAGTTCTCCAACATGTTCCAAGTAATCAATGAGACCTTGCCGGCTCTTTGTGAGTTGCGCGATGAGGGAGTGGTGAAGCATGTGGGTATCACCGACCTGCAACCGGAGAACCTCCAGTTTGTCATCGACCGGGTGCCGGAAGGTACGGTGGAGAGTGTCTTGTGCTTCTGCCATTATTGCCTGAACGATGATCTCTTGACCGATTACTTCGATTACTTTGAAAGCAAAGGCATCGGCATCATCAATGCATCGCCTTTCTCCATGGGTTTGTTGTCCAAACGTGGCGTACCGGCTTGGCATCCGGCACCCAAGGCACTGGTGGAGGCTTGCCGGCGTGCGACCGAACATTGTGAGGCAAAAGGCTATCCTATCGAGAAACTGGCTGTGCAGTATGCGGTAAGCAATCCCCGAATCGCGACAACACTGTTCAGCTCTGCCAATCCCGACAATGTCTTGAAGAACATCGCTTATGTGGAAGAGCCTATTGACTGGGAACTGGTGAAAGAGGTGCAGGACATCATTGGAGACCAGAAGCGGGTAGGCTGGGCTAACTCATAACTTTTGCGAATCTAAAACTGGAAATCGATGGATTTTAAGATTATAGATGCTCATTCCCACTTGTGGCTCAAGCAGGACACCGTGGTGAATGGGCTTCCCATTCGTACGTTGGAGAATGGGCGCTCGGAGTTCATGGGGGAGATACGTCAGATGTTGCCGCCATTCATGATTGACGGACGGAACAGTGCGGAAGTCTTCCTCTCCAACATGGATTATGCCCAGGTGTCGGCAGCTGTGGTGACACAGGAGTTCATTGACGGCATACAGAACGATTACCTTTGGGACGTTGTGACGCGCTATCCGGACCGCTTCTTTGTGTGCGGCATGTGCGAGTTCCGCCGTCCCGGTTTCCTGGAGGAAGCCCGTCGGCTGATTGAACAGGGTTTTAAAGCCATTAAAATACCTGCCCATCGCCTGCTCCTTCCGGAAGGGAGAATCATGCTGAACTCACCGGAAATGATGTCGATGTTCCACCTGATGGAGGACAACGATGTCCTGTTGTCCATTG
Organism: Mediterranea sp. ET5; assembly: GCF_023337025.1. Classification (NCBI taxonomy): domain Bacteria; kingdom Pseudomonadati; phylum Bacteroidota; class Bacteroidia; order Bacteroidales; family Bacteroidaceae; genus Mediterranea; species Mediterranea sp. ET5. Next base: position 41,824 of record NZ_JAMBLN010000011.1, read on the forward strand.
ATATGGCGGACGGGGAGACACAGGTCGGAGAGATGAAGGAAGTGATTGCCGAATGTCCCCGCCTGCGTATCGCAATCGGACATTTCGGAATGGTGACCACCGATGGGTGGACCGAACAAATCAAGCTGGCGCGTCATCCCGGAGTCATGATTGAATCCGGAGGCATCACCTGGTTGTTTAACAGTGAATTCTATCCTTTCCGGGGGGCTGTCCGTGCCATTCGTGAGGCTGCGGACCTGGTGGGGATGGACAAACTGATGTGGGGCTCGGACTATCCGCGTACCATCACGGCTATTACCTATCGGATGTCGTATGACTTTGTCCTGAAATCGGACGAGCTGACGGAAGAAGACAAAGCCTTGTTCCTGGGCCGTAATGCAGAGCGCTTCTACGGCTTCAAGCGGCTGGTCGATTTGCCTTACATCAAGAATATGTCTGAGTAAACGTTTACGCAAACACAACGCACATGAAAAAGAATACATATCTAATCCCTTTGTCACTCATCTTCTGCCTCTTCTTCCTGTGGGCCATCAGCAGCAACCTGCTGCCCACCATGATACGGCAGCTGATGAAGACCTGTGAGCTGAACACGTTCGAAGCTTCGTTCACGGAGACGTTCTACTGGTTGGCTTATTTCATTTTCCCCATTCCCATAGCGATGTACATGAAGCGCTACAGCTATAAGTCGGGCATCATCTTCGGACTGGTGCTGGCTGCCTGCGGTGGTTTGCTGTTCATACCGGCTGCCATGATTAAGGAATATTGGGCCTATCTGGGCATCTTCTTCATTATTGCTACGGGTATGTGCTTTCTTGAGACGGCTGCCAACCCCTATGTGACCGCTCTCGGCGACCCGGCGACAGCGCCGCGTCGGCTGAACCTGGCACAGTCGTTCAACGGACTGGGTGCCTTCATTGCAGCCATGTTTCTGAGTAAACTCGTGCTGAGCGGTGACACCTATACCCGGGAGACGCTTCCGCTGGACTATCCCGGCGGGTGGGAAGGATATATCCAGATGGAGACCGACTCCATGAAACTGCCTTACCTCATCCTGGCAGCCCTGCTCATCGTGATTGCCGTGGTCTTTGTCTTCTCCCGTCTGCCTAAAATCAAGGAGGGAGACCATGTGGAGGGCGAGGTGACCGACAGGAAAGAGAAGCTGATAAACTTCAAGGTGCTCCGCCGTTCGCACCTGCGTTGGGGAGTCATAGCCCAATTCTTCTACAATGGCGGACAGACGGCTATCAACAGCCTGTTCCTGGTCTATTGCTGCACGTACGCAGGGTTGTCGGAAGACGTGGCTACGACCTTCTTCGGATTCTACATGCTGGCGTTCCTGGTCGGCCGATGGGTCGGCACGCTGCTGATGGTGCGTTTCCGTCCGCAGGACATGCTGCTGGTGTATGCACTTGCCAATGTGGTTTTGTGCCTGGTGGTAGTCTGCAACGGAGGAACTGTCGGGCTCTATGCCATGCTGGCAATCTCCTTCTTCATGTCCATCATGTATCCGACGCAGTTCTCGCTGGCGTTGAAAGACCTGGGAGCAGACACGAAGAGCGGGTCGGCTTTCCTTGTGATGGCCATCGTGGGAAATGCCTGTCTGCCTCAGCTGACGGCCTATTTCATGCACGTCAATCCTGCCGTTTACTATACGGCGTATCTCGTGCCTCTCGTTTGTTTTGCCTTCTGTGCCTATTACGGATGGAAGGGTTATAAAGTAATTGACTGAACACATATTCATACGAACAAAATGAAAGCAGTAAAGATTACAGCCACTGAAGAAATGCAGGTGGTTGACATTGAAAAGCCGGTGCTCAAGTCCGGTGAAGTATTGGTAAAACTCAGTTATGTAGGTTTCTGTGGTTCGGACCTCAACACCTTCCTCGGACGTAATCCGATGGTGAAGATGCCGGTCATCCCCGGTCATGAGATTGGAGCCGTGATTGCCGAAGTCGGTGCTGATGTACCCGACACCTTGAAGCCGGGCATGGTGGTTACCATCAATCCTTATACCAATTGTGAGAAATGTCCTTCGTGCCGCAATCATCGTGCCAATGCCTGCCAGCACAACGAGACGTTGGGCGTGCAACGTGACGGAGCCATGCGCGAGTACCTGGCTGTCCCCTGGACAAAGATTATTCCAGCGGAAGGCATCTCACCGCGCGACTGCGCATTGATTGAGCCGATGAGCGTTGGTTTCCATGCCGTGTCACGTGGTCAGGTGACCGACATCGACACGGTCATGGTGATCGGTTGTGGCATGATTGGTGTGGGAGCCATTGTCCGTGCTTCGCTGCGCGGCGCTACCGTGATTGCGGTAGACCTGGATGATGAGAAGCTTGCGTTGGCAAAGGAGCTGGGCGCAGCCTATACCATCAATTCCAAGACGGAGGATGTACACGCCCGTCTGCAAGCCATCACCGACGGAGCCGGTCCCGATGTAGTCATCGAGGCAGTCGGCAGCCCCGTGACATACGTGACGGCAGTGAACGAGGTGGCATTTACCGGACGGGTTGTATGCATCGGTTATGCCAAGTCGGAAGTGTCGTTCCAGACAAAGTACTTTGTACAGAAGGAACTGGATATCCGCGGCTCGCGCAACGCTTTGCCTGAAGATTTCCGTGCCGTGATTCGTTACATGCGCCAAGGCGTATGCCCGGTAGACAAGCTTGTCAGCTGTGTGGCAGAACCGGAAGGAGCATTGAAGGCCATGCAGGATTGGGCGGCAGCCCCGGCAAAGGTGTTCCGTGTGCTCGTGAAGTTTTAAACGGACGGAACAGGATTGATACAAAGGCCTTGCTGTCCCTCGCGGACAAGCATAGGATAAGCCCGGTCAAGTGCCGGGCTTTATTTTGTATAAGTGCCGCTTTAATGGACCAAAGTATAATACTTAGGCCCCCTAAGTATTATACTTTGGCAGCCTAAGTATAATACTTTGGTCTGTATAAGCCGGGCTTGTATCGAGCTGTTCCCCTATATGGAGAATGTATAAGCCTGCCTTTGTACGGCAGTCTTCGCAATAAAGACACGGAAGTACAGTAGTTCCCCCTTGTTCCTGTTCGGATGGAGGATGGCTGTACTTCCGTGTCTTTTTATTTGTCCAGGTATAAATCTCGGGTGAGTTCCCGGTAGGCTTCCGTGTAAATCCCCGGTTGGGTCGCGATGACCAGTTCGTCCGTTATGACTTCCGCCGGAACAGACTTGCCGAAAGCCAGCAGCACCCGCTTGGGTTGCGCCCGACTCAAGGTGCGTACGTTGGTGCGGCGATGCAGATAGAGCCCTTTCCCCGCTGCATTCACAATAAAGTCCGTAGCGGAATCGGACGGGATAATGACTGAAAATTCCCCTCCGTCAGCCAGTAGCAGGCACACACCTTGCAGCAGTTCTGCGTAGGAGAGGCTGTCCGTGTGTCGTGCCTGGGTGCGTGCTTCCGAGGGACTGTGCAGCGAACTGTTGAAGAAGGGAGGGTTGGATACGATGATGTCGAACGGGTGGGATACCCGGGTGGCATACTGCCGTATGTCGGCTTCCACGACCTCGATGCGTGCAGCCCAGGGACTGTTCCGGACATTCTCCGCCGCCTGTAAGGCAGCTTCCCGGTCCAGCTCAACCGCTGTGATGCGGGCATCGGGAACCCGTTGTGCCAGGATGAGAGCAATCAGCCCCGTCCCCGTACCGATGTCGAGTATGGAGCAGCCCTGTCCCGTCCGTGTCCAGGCACCCAGCAACACACCATCGGTCCCGACTTTCATGGCACACCGGTCATGAAACACCGTGAATTGTTTGAATTGGAAATAGGAGTTGGACATAATGTCTGCAAAGATAAAATACATTTCAATATATTTGTTCATCATTCTTAATTCTTCATCAAAGAGTTGCCCTTCTTTGAAAGTATACGTAAATTTGCAACCACTTTGCGCTTATGTGAAAGGCGCATATTAAAACACTTGACAAGACGAACAATGATTAAAAGAAGATTTAGCGAATTGGACGACACTCACGAACAGGAAAGTTCGTTTTCTCTGATTGCCGATTTTGATGGTAATGAAGAACAATTGTTTGAGGAAGAGATTGATAAGTGCCTGCCTATTTTGCCGCTACGCAATATGGTGTTGTTCCCGGGAGTAGTGCTTCCCGTTGCCATAGGACGTAAGTCCTCTCTCCGTCTTATAGACCATGCATACAAGAAAGGAAAGACCATCGGTGCAGTGTGTCAGCTGCGTCCCGAGGTGGAGCGCCCGGGACTGGAAGACCTGTATCCCATAGGCGTTGTAGCAAAGATTGTGCGTGTGTTCGAAATGCCAGACCAGACAACCACCGTCATTCTGCAAGGTATGCAGCGTTTCCAACTGCTGGAAGTGCATGATGCTCCCAAAGAGAATTTCCTGCTCGGCACAGTCAGCCAGCTGCAAGAGAGCTTCCCTGAAAAAGGAGACATGGAGTTCAAGGTGCTGGTGGATACTTGTAAGGACCTTACCGTGCAGTTCATCAAGAATGCCGATAACATACAGGCTGAAGCAGCTTTTGCAATCAAGAACATCAACAGCCAGATGTTCCTTATCAACTTCATCTGTGCCAATCTGCCACTGAGTGTGGAGGAGAAGGAACAACTGCTCAAGGAAGATTCTTTGCAGGACCGTGCTTACCGCCTCTTGGGTTATCTGAAGCGTGAGGTGAAGCTTGCCGAGCTGAAGGCCAACATTCAGATGCGTACCAAGGAAGACCTGGACCAGCAACAGCGCGAATACTTCCTCCAGCAGCAGATGAAGAACATCCAGGATGAGCTGGGGGGAAATCCGCAGGACCAGGACCTGGCCGAATTGCAGCAGCGAGCCTCCAAGAAGAAATGGAATGAGGAAGTCCGCCGTGCGTTCGAACGGGAATTGTCCAAGTTGGAACGCACCAATCCGCAGTCTCCGGATTACAATGTGCAACTCAATTACCTGGAGACTCTGCTCAGTCTCCCCTGGAATGAATATACGACCGACAATCTGAACCTGTCGCACGCAGAGAAGGTGCTGAACAAGGATCACTACGGACTGGAGAAGGTGAAGGAGCGTATCCTGGAGCATCTCGCTGTCCTGAAACTGCGCGGTGACTTGAAGTCGCCCATCATTTGCCTGTATGGCCCTCCGGGAGTCGGAAAGACTTCGCTCGGACGTTCCATTGCCGCAGCCCTTGGACGTAAGTATGTGCGTGTGTCCTTGGGAGGACTCCATGATGAGTCTGAGATTCGTGGTCACCGGCGTACGTATATCGGTGCGATGCCGGGTCGTATTATCAAGAACCTGATGAAGGCAGGCTCATCCAACCCCGTGTTTATCCTGGACGAGATAGACAAAGTGAGTCAGGCTACCGTCAATGGAGACCCGTCGTCGGCTCTATTGGAGGTCTTGGACCCGGAACAGAACAATGCTTTCCATGACAACTTCCTGGATATCGATTACGATTTGTCGAAAGTGATGTTCATCGCTACGGCAAATAACCTGAACACCATTCCGGCTCCCTTGCTTGACCGTATGGAGCTGATTGAAGTGAGTGGGTATATCACGGAAGAGAAGATAGAGATTGCACGCCGTCACCTGATTCCCAAAGAGATGGAGAATGTGGGCATGGACAAGCAACATGCAGTGAAGTTGCCCAAGGCTACCATTGAAGCAATCATTGAATCATATACCCGCGAGTCCGGAGTGCGTGAACTGGAAAAGAAGATCAGCAAGGTCTTCCGTAAACTGGTGCGCAGCTATGCGACTCATGGCTCCTATCCGATGGCAGAGGTGAAGCCCGCCAACCTGAAAGAGCTTTTGGGAGCTCCGGAATATACCCGTGACAAGTATCAGGGGAATGACTATGCCGGTGTTGTTACTGGCTTGGCATGGACTGCAGTAGGTGGAGAAATCCTGTTCGTGGAAACCAGCGTTAGCCGTGGCAAAGGCGGACGTCTTACGCTGACCGGTAACCTGGGTGATGTCATGAAAGAGTCAGCCATGTTGGCTTTGGAGTACATCAAGGCGCATGCACCGCTGCTCGGCATAGACCCTGAGGTCTTTGAGAATTGGAATATTCATGTCCACGTGCCTGAGGGAGCAATCCCGAAGGACGGTCCGTCAGCCGGCATCACGATGGCGACCTCCCTGGCATCCGCGTTGACCCAACGTAAGGTAAAGAGCAATCTTGCCATGACCGGTGAGATCACCCTGCGGGGACGCGTATTGCCTGTTGGTGGAATCAAGGAGAAGATTCTGGCTGCCAAGCGTGCGGGAATCAAGGAGATTATCCTCTGTTCCGACAACCGGAAGGACATTGAAGAGATTCCCGTCATATACCTGAAGGGACTTACATTCCATTATGTAACGGATGTGAAAGAGGTGTTCCGTCTGGCACTGACCGATGAGAAGGTGGCTGATGCCATTGATTTTACCATTACTCCAGCAAAGAAAGACGAATGAAATTTGAACTGCAACATACCGACCCCCGGAGTCAGGCACGAGCCGGACTAATCACGACTGCCCACGGACAGATTGAGACCCCCATCTTCATGCCTGTTGGTACACTGGGCAGTGTCAAGGGAGTTCATCTGTATGAACTGAAGGAAGACATTGAGGCGCAAATCATCCTGGGCAATACCTATCACCTCTATCTGCGTCCCGGACTGGAGGTGCTCGAACGTGCCGGAGGCCTCCACAAGTTTAATGGCTTTGACCGTCCGATGCTGACAGACAGCGGTGGCTTCCAGGTCTTTTCCCTCTCCGGGATACGTAAATTGCGTGAAGAAGGAGCAGAGTTCCGTTCACACATTGACGGCTCGAAACATTTCTTCACGCCGGAAAAGGTGATGGACATCGAGCGTGTTATCGGCGCCGATATCATGATGGCATTCGATGAATGTCCTCCGGGAAATTCCGATTATGCCTATGCCAAGAAGTCTTTAGGCCTGACGCACCGGTGGCTTGACCGTTGCATAACCCGTTTCAATGAGACGGAGCCGAAATACGGTTACCAACAGTCACTTTTCCCCATTGTGCAAGGTTGTGTTTATCCGGATTTACGACGTCAGTCCGCCGAGTTTGTCGCTTCCAAGGAATGTGACGGCAATGCCATCGGAGGATTGGCAGTGGGAGAGCCGACGGAGAAAATGTATGAGATGATAGAGATTGTCAATGAGATTCTGCCCACTGACAAGCCTCGTTATCTGATGGGAGTAGGGACACCAGTCAACATTCTTGAAGGCATCGAACGCGGTGTGGACATGTTCGATTGTGTGATGCCAACCCGTAATGGACGTAATGCCATGCTGTTTACCAAAGACGGTATCATGAACATGCGCAACAAGAAATGGGAAATGGACTTTTCACCGATTGAGGCTGATGGTGCTTCCCGTGTGGACACGCTCTATACGAAAGCCTATTTGCGTCACCTGTTCCATGCGCAAGAGCTATTGGCCATGCAGATTGCTTCGATACACAACCTGGCTTTCTACTTGTGGCTGGTAGGCGAGGCCCGTCGGCACATCATTGCGGGAGATTTCTCCACATGGAAGGCTACCATGGTGAAACGGCTGTCTACCAGACTCTAATTAATCCTTCTTTACACTGAGACTATGCGACTGCAACTAAAAAACATTTTCAAAGGGAGGCTGCTTAAGCGACTTGATATTTACATCATCAAGAAGTTCTTGGGCACTTATTTCTTTGCCATTGCCCTCATCATATCAATTGCTGTGGTATTTGATATGAATGAGAATCTTGACAAGTTTACAGATAAGGGAGCTTCTTGGTATGCCATCATTACCCAGTATTATCTGAACTTTATCCCTTACTTTTCCAACTTGTTCAGTCCGTTGTTCGTTTTCATCTCTGTCATTTTCTTTACCTCCAAGTTGGCCGAGAACTCAGAAATCATAGCCATGTTCTCTACGGGAATGAGTTTCAAGCGACTCATGCGCCCATACATGATTTCAGCCGGACTCATTGCCGTGCTGACCTACTTTCTGGGAGCTTTCATTATCCCCCAGGGAAGTGAGATTCGTCTGAACTTTGAGGACCAATATAAAAAGAAGAAGAAAGTCGACTATGTGCATAACGTACAGATGGAAGTGGCAGATGGTGTCATCGCATATATTGAGCGTTATGAGGACTATAACAAGACCGGATATCGTTTCTCCCTTGACAAGTTTGTAGACAAGAAGCTGGTGTCTCACCTCACAGCCCGACGGGTTGTCTATGATACCCTCAGTACAAACAAGGAACAGTGGCAGTTGCGTGACTACATGATACGTGAATTGGATGGTACTCGCGAAATTATCACACGCGGAGAGAAGCTGGATACGGTACTGCATATTCAGCCACGGGATTTTCTCATTTCCAAAGGTCAGCAGGAAACCATGACAAGTCCTGAACTGCGTTCGTACGTACAACGACAGAAGGAGCGGGGCTTTGCCAATATCAAGGAGTTCGAGATCGAATATCACAAGCGCATTGCCATGTCATTCGCATCATTTATCCTGACAACAATCGGTCTGTCACTCTCCTCACGTAAGACCAAGGGAGGTATGGGACTGCATTTGGGCGTCGGGCTGGCCCTCAGTTTCTCCTACATCCTCTTTCAGACCATTTCGGCAACTTTTGCTGTCAATGCCAATCTTCCGCCCGTTATCGCCGTCTGGATTCCGAATGTTCTCTACGCCGGGATAGCGGTTTATCTCTATCGGAAGGCTCCGAAATAGGCATGTTCAATGATTTGGAGAAGCACACTAAATGAAGTATATTTGCAGCCAAATTAGTAATAAATGTATATGATCAGGAATGCAGAGACACAAAGCGACAGAATGGATAAAGCCGATTCTGTAGCTCTGTGTCTTTGTGTTTCATAAATCTTTCGAAATACCCATTCATGAAGAATATAAGAAACTTTTGCATTATTGCGCACATTGACCATGGTAAATCCACGTTGGCCGATCGTTTGTTGGAATACACCAATACGATACAGGTGACCGAAGGGCAGATGCTCGACGACATGGATTTGGAGCGCGAACGTGGCATTACCATCAAGAGCCATGCCATTCAGATGGAGTATGTTTATAAAGGTGAGAAATATGTGCTCAACCTTATTGATACTCCGGGACACGTGGACTTTTCATACGAGGTTTCCCGTTCCATTGCTGCTTGCGAGGGGGCTCTCCTCATTGTTGATGCCACGCAGGGTGTGCAGGCGCAAACCATATCCAATCTGTATATGGCCATAGAGCATGACCTGGAGATTATTCCTGTTATTAATAAGTGCGACATGGCAAGCGCGATGCCTGATGAGGTCGAGGATGAAATCGTCGAGTTGTTAGGCTGTCGACGGGATGAGATTATCCGTGCTTCAGGTAAGACCGGAATGGGTGTTGAAGAGATTCTGCAGGCAGTCATAGAACGCATTCCACATCCGGAAGGTGATGAAGAGGCTCCGTTGCAAGCTTTGATTTTTGACTCCGTTTTCAATTCGTTCCGTGGAATCATAGCCTATTTCAAGATAGAGAACGGCATTATCCGGCAAGGGGATAAGGTGAAATTCTTCAATACGGGGAAAGAGTATGATGCGGATGAAATCGGCGTCCTGAAGATGGACATGATACCTCGTAAGGAACTGCGTACCGGTGATGTCGGTTATATCATATCCGGTATTAAGACCTCCAGGGAGGTAAAAGTCGGTGATACGATAACTCATATAGCGCGTCCCTGTTCAGAGGCTATTGCCGGGTTTGAAGAAGTGAAGCCGATGGTGTTTGCAGGTGTATATCCCATAGAAGCGGAAGATTTCGAAGACCTCCGTTCCTCTTTGGAGAAGCTTCAGCTGAACGATGCTTCGCTCACTTTCCAGCCCGAGTCATCACTGGCTTTGGGATTCGGCTTCCGCTGCGGCTTTTTGGGATTGCTTCACATGGAGATTGTGCAGGAACGTCTGGACCGTGAGTTTGATATGAATGTGATTACAACGGTTCCCAACGTATCCTACCGTATCTTTGATAAGCAGGGAGGCATGAAGGAGGTGCATAATCCTGGCGGTATGCCCGATCCTACGCTGATTGACCATATCGAGGAGCCTTATATCGCAGCCTCAATTATTACCACCACGGACTATATTGGCCCCATTATGACTCTTTGTCTGGGTAAACGAGGGGAGTTGGTGAAGCAAGAGTACATTTCGGGCAACCGGGTGGAGCTGCATTACAAGATGCCTTTAGGTGAGATTGTGATTGACTTCTATGACAAGCTGAAGAGCATTTCCAAGGGCTATGCTTCCTTTGATTATCATCCCTGTGGCTTCCGTCCTTCAAAATTGATCAAGCTTGATATTTTGCTCAATGGAGAACCCGTGGATGCGTTGTCCACACTGACTCATGTAGATAATGCGTATGAACTGGGACGTCGGATGTGTGAGAAGCTGAAAGAGCTTATTCCGCGACAGCAGTTTGAAATTGCCATTCAGGCGGCTATCGGTGCCAAGATTATAGCTCGTGAGACAATCAAGGCCGTGCGTAAGGATGTGACGGCAAAATGCTATGGCGGTGATGTTAGCCGCAAGCGTAAACTGTTGGAAAAACAAAAGCGCGGAAAGAAACGTATGAAGCAGATTGGTAATGTAGAAGTTCCCCAAAAGGCCTTCCTCGCAGTCTTGAAACTTGATTGAGAGAAGACGGGAACAAATCTATGATAAACAATAAACGCGGTTGATACAGAATAAAGCTGATGGCTGTCTGTTTCAACCGCGTTACTAGTATATTTTATTCCTTTCAAGGGAATCTAAAGTTGTCCGGAGCGGACTCTACTCAGTGTTTCCGGAGTCATTTGCAGCAAGGATGCGATATAGACCAGGGGAGCCCGTTTGACAATCTCGGGATAATTCTCCAGCAATCTTTTGTAACGGACATTGGACGGTTCAAAGCGTAGCAAGTCAGCTTTGCGCTGTGATTCCACCAATGAGAACTCCAGGATAGAGCGGTAGAGCAGTTCAAGGTCGTACGATTCCGCGGTAATACGTTGTAGATCGTCATACGCAATTCCCCATACGGCGGAATTCTCCAAGGCTTCTACAACCAGATTGGATGGTACGCGCCGTAAGAAGCTTTCCAAACACATGACCACTTCATTGTCGCAAGCGAGGTGCTCAGTCAGCTCTTTGTTGTATTTGAAGTAGTATTGTCTTAGCAAGCCTTTTTCCACATAAAATAAATAGTTTTGCACTTGGCCTTCTTCCAACAGCTTAGTGCCCTTTCTGGTCTTAAAAGGGACGATGACTTCAGCCAGTCTTTCCAAACAGGGCACAGGAAGTGTATGGTATTTTTTAGCCAACAGTCTTGCTATTTCACGTTTTTTCTCCATAATGATTTTCGAGTATGATACTGCTTGAGTCAATCAGTTACCGAGATCTGTTAGTTCCTGCCGATAGCACAATGTCAAAATTTGCCTTTTGAGCAATTTTTTTTCTCCTGTGTTAATCATACATTTCTACTTGTTGGTAGATAGACAGGATGGTCAAGCAGCATTAGATGTGTATTATATGTCGTTTTAGTCTAGCAAATGTAGATATAATTTTTGAGTTTCTCGTGAGGTTTTGAACGAAACTTTTATGTTTGCCTGTAGCAGAATGCGTGTGGTAGACTTTATCTCCAGAGTATTGCAAAGCCATGATGGGTTCTTTTTCCAGTATGTTTGTTCTGATTATTTTGTTTGTAACTCCGAAAAATATTTTACTAATACATAACTCTATATGCAGATAAACTAGGCATAAATCAGACTCTTACGAATATATTCCTTTCACAGATTTTCTATATCATGCTGATATTGTGCAAAGTCCATTGGCTTTATGATGGTATCTCCATGAGCCAGCAAGTCGATGTCTATATGGATGGTTTCATGTTCCTTATCATCCGGACGGCGTCCGCAGAAACGTTCCATGACTTTCAGGGCGGCACGTACTTCGTCAGCATCCTGGTCTGTTGTGAAACGTGCAATACGATTATAAAAAGGAGAATGATTGTGGTGCATACCGATAGGCTCAGTCTCTTTGATAGGGGAGAAGGTGATATTGGGATAGGCACGTACCAGTAAGTTATAAGCCTGTTGAAGATGATGGGAGGCATCCGTATTCGAGCCTAGACTGATAATGCAATGTACTTCTTTCATCGTATGTTAAGATTGTTGTGTTTTATTCGACCAATTTATGGAGCAAAATAAACATTTTATGTTAGGAGCTCCAAGGAATGTTCCGTATATTTGCATGATGACTGGTTGTCATAGATGTGTCTAAGACAACTGATATCTTTCCAATTAAAATCTTTTAGTATGAAATTTTTAGGAATTATTCCCGCACGATATGCCTCGACTCGTTTCCCTGGGAAACCTTTGGCGAAATTGGGAGGCAAACCGATGATTGAGCGTGTCTATGAACAGGTCAGCGGGCAAGTAGATGACGTTTATGTAGCTACTGATGATGAACGTATCGAACAAACAGTCAAGTCTTTTGGCGGACAAGTCGTCATGACGTCTCCGGATCACCGCAGTGGAACAGACCGTTGTTATGAAGCTTTTACCCATGTTGGGGAGGGCTTTGATGTTGTCATCAATATCCAAGGTGATGAGCCTTTTATTCAGGCAGAACAGTTAGCTGCGTTAAAAGCTTGTTTTGAGGATGAACGCACACAGATAGCCACCTTGGTCAAGCCCTTTACCGTAGCCGATGGGCTCCCGGCTCTAGAGAATCCGAATTCACCGAAAGTGGTCGTTGATGCAGCGATGCATGCACTCTATTTCAGTCGTTCAGTGATTCCTTACTTGCGGAATTGTCCCAAGGAAGAATGGCTGTCTTCTCATACTTTTTACAAACATATCGGGCTGTATGCTTATCGTGTTGAAGCATTGAAGTCTATCACATCATTGCCCCAGTCGCAGCTCGAACTTGCTGAGTCTCTTGAACAATTACGCTGGCTGGAAAACGGTTATACGATAAAAGTCGGAATCAGTTCAATAGAGACTATAGGTATTGATACTCCCGAAGATTTGGTCAAAGCAGAAGAATATTTGAAGAAGCATGGCATTAGATAGAACTCAGCAGCCACTTGTCCGTCCCATGGCACCGTTTGTCATTCCTGAACCAGTGGAACATCGGATGCCCAATGGAATCCCAGTGCATGTATTTCGGGCAGGTGAAGAGGAAGTAGTACGTTTGGATATTATGCTTCGTGGCGGTATTTGGGAACAGAGCCAGCCCCTTCAGGCGACTTTTACCAGTCGTATGTTGCGTGAGGGGACGAAACGCTTTTCTTCTGCTGACATTGCGGAGCAGCTCGACTACTATGGGGCATGGTTGGATGTTTCAGCTTCCATGAATTATTCATTTGTCACGCTGTATACACTTACCAAGTATTTTGCACCCACTCTTGCACTGGTGACTTCGATGCTGACGGAGCCCTTGTTCCCTGAAAAGGAATTTCAAATAGTAGTTGATGGTAATCGGCAGCAATACTTGGTGAACCGTGAGAAAGTGGACGTCATTGCCCGTAGAAAATTAAATCAGCTTCTTTTCGGACTTTCCCATCCATGCGGTCGCTATGCAGAGCTGGAGGATTATGACCGTTTGACAACCGAAGCTTTGCGCACGATGCATCGTCGTTATTACAATATTCATAATTGCATCTGCTATTTGTCCGGTCATGTGACCGATGAAATATTGCATGTGCTTGACGAAGAACTGGGAGCGGAAGCTTGGGGAGATGGCGAAAAGGCTTTGCCGATTACTGACATACTTCCTCCTTCGAACACTGTTCAAACACTGTTTGTAGAACGTTCGGATGCGATGCAAAGTGCTATTCGTATGGGGTGCTTCTCTATAGATTGTACCCATCCTGATTATTTGAAGACACGTTTGTTGATTACTCTCTTTGGAGGTTATTTCGGCAGTCGCCTCATGAAGAATATCCGGGAGGATAAAGGTTATACTTATGGTATAAGTTCCGGGATGGTAGCGTATCCATTTCGCAATATGATCGTTGTCAGTACCCAAGCGGCGAATGAATATGCCCGTTCGGTTGTAACAGAAGTCGGACGCGAGATTGATAGACTCCAGCAAGAACGGGTAGCTGATGAGGAACTTACAATGGTGAAGAATTACACGATGGGGGATATGTGCCGAAGCTATGAGAGTCCGTTTTCATTGGCAGATGCCTACATATTCCTTGAAACGGCAGGACTTCCCAGAGACTTTTTCTGCCGCTCCCAAGAGGCTGTCTTGGATGCAACAGCTGACGAATTGCGCGATTTAGCTTGTAAATATTTGCGTAAAGAAAGCTTTACGGAGGTGATAGCTGGTAAAAAATGTGCAGAAGAGTTTGCTACATAGGGTTGAAAAGTGAAAGAAAACTTAATGGAACTTGTCCGATAAAATGGAATCTGCTACTTTTGAACGACAATCTCAAATCAACAGACAATGCTCATGAAGAAAAAATACATTCTCTATGCATTCTTTATTTTTGCCATGCCATTAGTCGGCAATGCTCAAATCAAAATAGGTAATTATACATTTAAGGATGGCGGTGAATATACCGGTGAACTGAAAAGCCGAAGGCCTAACGGAAAAGGTAAGACCGTCTTTAAAAATGGTGACACCTATGAAGGCGAGTATGTCAAAGGGTTGCGCGAAGGATATGGAATCTATGTAAAGAAAGACGGTGAACGCTACGAAGGAAATTGGTATCAAAACGTACGCCACGGGAAAGGCATCAAATATTTTAACAATAACAATCGTTACGAGGGCATGTGGTATGCTGACCACCAGCATGGGCAAGGAACGATGTATTACTATAACGGGGATGTCTATGAAGGAAATTGGGCCAATGATAAGCGTAATGGCAAGGGTAAATATACATGGTCAAATGGTGCATTCTATACCGGTGAGTGGAAGAATGACAAGAAGAGTGGAAATGGAACACTTGACTGGAATGACGGTTCACGCTATGTAGGTGAATGGAAGAGTGACATGCGTGATGGCCAGGGTAAATATTATTATTCCAATGGCGATGAGTACATCGGCGAGTGGCACAATAATGAACAGCATGGAAAAGGTACTTATATCTATAACAATAAGGACAAGTACGAAGGAGACTATTTCCATGGAAAACGTACCGGAAAAGGTATTTACACGCATGCCAATGGCGATATGTATATTGGTGAGTTTCTTGACGGCGATCAGAACGGGCATGGCAAGTTCACTTGGGTGAACGGTTCTGTCTATGACGGTCAATGGAAAAACAACAAACGCGAAGGCAGAGGTATCTACACCTGGATTAACGGAGATGTGTACAACGGGGAGTGGAAAGACAATCTGGCTGATGGCTTCGGAGAGTTGGTGAATGCCGATGGCTCAATGTATAAAGGACATTTTGCAAAGGGCAAGAAAGACGGACAAGGTACACTCATTGATAAGGATGGCAATCGTTATGAGGGATTCTTTAAACAAGACGTGAAAGACGGTCCGTTCATAGAGAAAGACAGCAATGGCAATGTCATCCGTCGTGGTACTTACAAGTTGGGCCGGCTTGATACGGTAGCAAAGAACTGAGGAAATCAGGAGGGAATAACATGCTTGATTTAGAGAATATCACCAATGAAGTCTGCCGGATTGCCAAGGATGCCGGTCGTTTCCTGCGAGAGGAATGTGGGCGTTTCCGGCGTGAATGCGTAGAGCACAAAGGAGCTCATGACTATGTTTCCTACGTTGACAAGGAGTCTGAACGGCGTATCGTAGAACAGCTGCATGCTCTGTTGCCGGAAGCCGGCTTCATTGCAGAAGAAGGAAGTGCGGGCATGTCCGATGAAACTTATTGCTGGGTAGTTGACCCCTTGGATGGTACGACAAATTTCATTCATGGAAATGCTCCTTATTGTGTCAGCATCGCTTTACGGAATAAGGAGGAATTATTGGTCGGAGTCGTTTATGAAGTGTGCCGCGATGAATGTTACTGGGCATGGAAAGGAGCAGCGGCGCGTTTGAACGGGAAGGAGATACACGTATCGGATGTTTCTGCTCTGGATGATGCCTTCATTCAACTGGGATTCCCCTATGAATCGGAACGTAGCCGTAATTTCATGGCGGAACTGGTTCATAACCTTTATGGACATGTGGGAGGGCTGCGTGTGCAAGGCTCGGCTGCAGCGGAACTATGTTACGTCGCATCCGGACGTTTTGAAGCACGCCTGGAGGCCTTTCTTGGTCCGTGGGACATAGCTGCCGGTGCACTGATTTTATTACAGGCAGGCGGCAGATTATCGACTTTTACCGGTGGAAATGACTTTTATTCAGGCCGGGAAGTTCTTGCCACAAATGGAAAAATACATGAAAAGATGCTGCAAGTTGTACAAAAATCTCTATATTTGTGCGACTGAATAACATAACTATACTAAAAATCTAACGAATTATGATTATTGACACACTTGAAAACCTGGAACAATATGCTTCAGTAAATCCGCGCTTTGCCAAGGCTATCGAATACTTGAAGTCTACAGACCTCAATGCACAAGAACCCGGTAAAGTGGAATTGGACGGCAAGGACTTGGTTGTCAACTTCTCTATTGCCAAAGGAAAAACCAAAGAACAGGCTCAACTCGAAACTCACAAGAATTTCATTGATATACAAATACCTCTCTCCTGTACGGAGGTGATGGGCTATACTCCTGCTTGTAATTTGCCTGAAGGCGAATACAATGCAGAAAAAGATATTACCAAATTTGCGATGCCTTCTGAGGCATACATCCCTGTACATCCGGGCATGTTTGCCATTTTCTTTCCGCAGGACGGGCATGCTCCCTGCATCTCCGAGGAAGAAAGCATACGGAAGGTGATTGTAAAGGTTCGCGTCTAATTCATTTTTCATGGCTCTATGGAACTGAAGCTGAGACTCGTAAAGAATGATCCTTGGTTGGATCCTTTTGAAAAGGCAATCAATGGACGGCATCAGCATGCGCTGGACAAGATGAAGGAACTGACCAACAATGGACGCAAGACACTGTCAGAATTTGCATCGGGTCATCTTTACTTTGGATTGCATCGTACGGACAAGGGCTGGGTGTTCCGTGAATGGGCACCTAACGCTACCGAGATTTACTTGGTGGGCGACTTTAATGGATGGCAAGAGAAGCCGGAATTCAGATTGAAGCGGGTGCGTAACACCGGCAATTGGGAAATCAAATTGAAACCCGATGTCTTGAAACACGGCGACTTGTATAAGTTAAAAGTTTATTGGAACGGCGGTTGTGGCGAACGCATTCCTGCGTGGACACGTCGTGTAGTCCAGGACGAACAGACTAAGATTTTCAGTGCACAGGTTTGGGAGCCTGCAAAACCTTATAAATTCCGTAAACGGGTTTTTCGTGCCAATACTTCTCCTTTACTTATCTATGAATGCCACGTGGGTATGGCACAGGAGGAAGAGAAAGTCGGGACCTATACGGAATTCCGCGAAAAAGTATTGCCCCGTGTGATTGCCGATGGATATAATTGTATTCAGATTATGGCCATACAGGAGCATCCTTACTATGGTAGCTTTGGCTATCATGTATCGAGCTTTTTCGCTCCTTCTTCCCGTTTCGGTACTCCTGAGGAATTGAAACAGCTCATCGATGAGGCACACCAGAATGGCATTGCGGTCATTATGGATATTGTACACTCACATGCGGTCAAGAATGAAGTGGAGGGACTGGGTAATTTTGCCGGTGATCCCAACCAGTATTTCTATCCGGGTGAGCGCCATGAGCATCCGGCGTGGGATTCGTTGTGCTTTGATTATGGAAAGAATGAGGTGCTTCATTTCCTGTTGTCGAACTGTCGCTATTGGCTGGAAGAGTTCAAGTTTGACGGGTTCCGGTTTGACGGAGTCACGTCCATGCTATATTACAGTCATGGTCTGGGAGAAGCCTTCTGCAACTATGATGACTACTACAACGGACACCAGGATGATAATGCGATTTGCTACCTGACTCTTGCCAATCTGCTGATTCATGAAGTCAATTCAAAGGCGATTACGATTGCCGAAGAGGTGTCCGGTATGCCGGGATTGGCACTGCCTTTCCATGACGGAGGTTACGGCTTTGACTATCGGATGGCAATGAACATCCCTGATTATTGGATTAAGATTATCAAGGAGAAGGTGGATGAGGACTGGAAGCCGTCCAGCATGTTCTGGGAGGTGACCAACCGTCGCAAGGACGAAAAGACCATCTCTTATGCCGAAAGTCATGATCAAGCACTGGTGGGCGATAAGACGATTATATTCCGCCTTATTGATTCCGACATGTATTGGCATTTCAAGAAGGGCGATGAGAACGAACGGGTTCACCGTGGCATTGCACTCCACAAGATGATACGTTTGCTGACATCCTCCACGATCAATGGTGGATACCTGAACTTCATGGGCAATGAGTTCGGGCATCCGGAGTGGATTGACTTCCCCCGTGAAGGCAACGGATGGAGTTACAAGTATGCCCGCCGCCAGTGGGGATTGGTTGACAACAAGGACTTATGCTATCATTACTTGGGCGATTTCGACCGGGCAATGCTGGAGGTTGTGAAGTCCGTTCGGAATATCCAGAAGACGGATGTGGTGGAAATATGGCACAACGATGGAGACCAGGTGCTCGCCTATATGCGCCGTGACCATATCTTTGTGTTCAATTTCAGTCCCACACGTTCCTTTACGGACTATGGCTTCCTGGTTCCGCAGGGTGCTTATGATGTCGTGCTCAATACCGATGCTCCGGAGTTTGGAGGCAACGGATTGGCTGACGACAGCGTACGCCACCTGACCAACTTTGACCCGGTTTATGCCAAGGACAAGAAGGGATGGCTGAAGCTCTACATCCCTGCACGCTCGGCTGTAGTTCTGAAAAAGGTAAAAGATTGAAAATTGTTTATGTTGAAAGCACGACACGAAGATAGCAAGTTTCTTACACACTTCTATCCCAGTGCTCCTGCATTCGTTCACAGCTTAATGAAATCATGACAGAAAGCTCCTCGACACGATATAAGACCGCACGCAGTATCCGTATTGCATGCGGTCTTTTGTTCATTCTCTTCAGTGTATGTTACTTGTGCTTCCAAAGTCCCTTGCTTGAGATGTTGCAGAAGGTGCTCTCGGAAGGACAGACGACCTATTCGCCTCAGTGGGGCACATGGATCATCACGCTCATCCTCTGCCTGCTACAATGGGGCATCAGTGCGTGGATGCGCTTGCCGGAACGCTGGCATGCACTGACCTACATACCTTCGTTCCTGCTGCTTTCTTTCGTGACCGATGTGCATAAAGACATTTACGAAGCCGTTACATTGGGGCGGTGGATATGGCTTCTGCCCCTGAGCTTGTTGCTGTTCTGGCTTCTGTCATGGGGCGTGCGCAGGCTGGAGATGCTGTTGGGGGACTATCGGAACCAGAAGGGCTGGAGCACGCTGATGCCCAATCTCCTGACCATGTATCTGCTCTCCGTCGGATGTGTGTCATTGGGCAACACCGACGAACTGTTCCACAACGAAGCCGCTGCTGACGCTGCCTTGTTGCATGGTGACTATCGCAAAGTGACGGAGATTGGTGCCGGTTCCGGACGGACGTCACGTGAACTGACGGTCATGAGGGTATACGCCTTGAGCCGGATGGATTCGTTGCCGGACCGTCTGTTTGACTATCCGTTGCATGACGGGACACGCGGACTGCTGTTGGATGCAGGGGTGGCTACGACTTGGCTGCGCGCAGACTCGTTGTATGCCTACCTGGGTGGAACTCCCCGACAGGGAGAATCCATCACCGGCTATCTGCGTCGGCTTTGTTATACGGATACCGGGAATCATCCGGTGCTCGACTACTATCTCTGTGCACTCCTGTTGCGCAAGGAACTGGAGGTGTTTGTCAAGGAGCTGGATTACTTCTGTTACGTGGAGGAGGGACTGCCCAAGGCATACGCGGAGGCACTTTACCTTTACTACCGCCAGCGTCCGTCTCTGAAGCCGCCTTATGACTTTGCGGACCTGGAGCAGGCTTATGAGCACTACCGGAAAGTCTCTCCCGAAGACCGCAGGCATTACTGGTACTATTATGACCACACGACCATCCGTTATGAAAAATGAACAATCTGCAAGGGCTGAAAACGTACAGGGTGTCCGATATCGGACACCTTTCTTTTTATATATACATTGAAAATCAGTGCTATGTATTTTTGGCACGCGCTTTGCCTTTCTGTAGCTGTACGAATGAAATAAATAAATTAAACTATACAACTATGGATCGAACAATACCAGAAGAAGTACAACGGAAGAAGCGTCGCCGCCGGATGATGATGTGGAGCGGGGGAGGCGTAGGGTTCTTTGCACTCGTCATTGTGGGTGCCATGGCTTTACAGCCGTCGGTGTCGCGCAGCAGCCTTTCTGTGTCAACGGCCGATGTGGGAACGCTCCAAATCTCCATCAATGCCGCAGGCACCGTAGCCCCGGCCTATGAGGAGATAATCAATTCGCCACTGGATACCCGTGTCGTGGAAGTTTACAAGAAGCCGGGAGACTCGGTGAAGGCGGGGCAGCCCCTGCTGAAGCTTGACTTGCAGACGGCAAGTACTGACTACAACAAGTTGCTCGATGAGGAACAGATGCGCCAGCATCAGATGAAGCAGCTGGAAATCAACAATGAGACCAAGCTGAAGGACCTTGCCATGCAGATACGCGTGTCGGAGATGAAGCTCAACCGCATGGCGGTGGAACTGCGCAACGAACAGTTCCTTGACAGCCTGGGTGCTGGCACCCCCGACAAGGTGCGTCAGGTGGAACTGAATTACAAGGTCAGCAAGCTGGAACACGAGCAGCTGTGTCAGCAATATGCCAATGAACAGAAGGTGATGGCTGCCGAAGAGCAGGTGAAGGCATTGGACTTGAGTATCTTCCGGAAAGGAGTGGCAGAGATGAAACGGACGCTGGAGGAAGCGCAGGTCTTTGCACCGCGCGATGGAGTCCTGACGTTTCTGAACGACCAGATTGGCGTCCGTGTGGCAAAAGGTGAACAGCTTGCCACGGTGGCGGACCTGAGCCGGTTCCAGGTGAAAGGAACCATTGCGGACTCCTACATTGACCGGGTGTCGCAAGGAGCAGAAGCCATTGTCAAGGTGGGAGATGCCTTGTGCAAGGGAGTGGTAAACCATGTGGTTCCTACGTCTGAGGACGGCACCATCGACTTTACCGTGCAGCTGGAAAAGACGGACAACGGGAATCTCCGTTCCGGTCTGAAGGTCGATGTACACGTGATTTATGGTGTGAAGGACAATGTGTTGCGCATTGCCAACGATACCTATTACCTGGGAGCCGGCAAGTATGAACTGTTCGTCATGACCGATGACAACCACCTGGAAAGGCGGGAAGTGGAGTTGGGGGAGAGCAACTGGGATTTCGTGGAGGTCATTTCCGGCCTGAAGCCCGGCGACCGGGTGGTGGTAAGCGATATGAATGCTTATAAAGGAAAATCCGATTTGAAGATTAAATAAGGTGCAGCTCGTTCGCATTGAAGGCAGGGACAGACGCGCATGAACCGCCACTTAGACGGACCAAAGTATAATACTTAGCCTACCTAAGTATAATACTTAGACCCCCTAAGTATTATACTTAGCTCTGTATAAGCCCGGCTTGTTGCGTGTCCTTCCCTGCACTTGAGGAGGGCAAACCCTGGGGTGGACTTCGTCCCGGCAACGGACGCAGTGACCACCGACTATTCAAACAGACGCACCAAGGTGCGTCCCTGTCTATTGAACTATCTAAAAACTAGAAATCTATGATAACCGTAAGAGACTTATCGAAGGTGTACCGCACCGAAGAAATTGAAACACAGGCATTGGAAAACGTGAACTTGCATATCGATGAAGGGGAGTTTGTCAGCATCATGGGGCCCTCGGGATGTGGCAAGTCTACCTTGCTCAACCTGATTGGGCTGCTGGATGCTCCGACCACGGGCAGTATCGAGATAGACGGACGTCGCGTGGACGGCATGAAGGACAGCCACCTGGCTGAATTTCGCAACCGTACGCTGGGGTTCGTGTTCCAAAGTTTCCACCTGATTCCCTCGCTGAACGTACTCGACAATGTGGAACTTCCGCTATTCTATCGCCACGTCCCCTCGAAGGAACGACGCCGGCTGGCTGAAGAGGTACTCGCACGCGTCGGGCTGAGCCACCGCATGAAACACCATCCGGGGCAGCTCTCCGGCGGACAGTGCCAGCGTGTCGCCATAGCCCGTGCCATCATCGGTAATCCGAAGATTATTCTTGCCGACGAGCCTACCGGTAACCTGGACTCCAACATGGGAGCCGAGGTGATGAACATCCTCCATTCACTCAATCAGGAGGACCACCGCACCATCGTCATGGTGACACACAACGAGGAACAGGCACGGCAGACGTCGCGCATCATCCGCTTCTTTGACGGACACCAAATCAATTGAGGGAGGAAGGCTTATGTGGAAAACCTATTTACGACAGATACGCTACCTGCTGAAGGAAAACAAGTTCTTCAGTCTGGTCTATATTCTCGGAACTGCCTTGAGCATCACGATGGTCATGCTCATCCTGATTACCTACTACATCAACACGGCAAACATCGGCGTGGAGGACAAGCGCGACCGCATGTTCTTCTTCACCCGCGCCTATGTCGTGAAGCCCGGAACTGACGCGACGGGTGACAAGTTCTATGATGGCTTCCAGAGCAGTTCGCCGGTGGGGCACAAGTTGATTGAGAGGTACATGTATCCCCTGAAGACACCTGAAGCCAAGTCGTTGGTGGTCAACATGCAGAGTGTGGTCTACAACAAGACGAAGCAGGTTAATGAAGAGATGTCGGCAATCTCTACCGATGCCGATTTCTGGAAGATGTTCTCCATGCGTTTTCTGGCCGGAGGCCCGTTCTCCGATGTGGATGTGAAGAGCAATGCCCGCAAGGTGGTCATCGACGAGTCCACCGCCCGTGCACTCTTCGGGAAGACGGATGTGGTGAACTATCCCATCGACATCGACTGGAAGGAGTACCGCGTCTGTGGCGTGGTGGAGGATGTGCCTTCCTACCTGAGCGATGCCTATGCCCACCTCTGGTTCCCTTATACGACGGCTACCAGCCGCTTCTTCCGGGGAGGTACTAATGATTTGAAGGACATCCAGGGACCTGCCAAGATGTATCTTTTGGGTTACGAACGCAGTGACCAGGAACTGATCCGACAAGAGATGGAGCACCAGATCCAGAAGCTCAATGCGCCGGCAAAGAAGAGCCATTTCACGCTCAACCACCAGCCCGACACGGCGCTGGAATCACTCTTCCGCATGTCCAGTGACCCTTATGACAAGATTTATACCCGCATGCAGGTGGTACTGGTCGTCATCATTGTGCTGCTGATTCTCCCGGCACTGAACCTGTCGGGACTGATTGTGGCACGGATGAAGAAGCGCGGTGAGGAGATTGGCGTCCGCAAGGCTTTCGGGGCGTCCGTGTGGAACATCATGGGGCAGCTGTTCCTGGAGAACTTTGTGCAGATGCTGATTGGGGGAATCATCGGTCTGTGTCTGTCCTGCGGACTGTTCCAGCTGGTACGCAACACGTTGCTGGTATCTTATCGGACGGCAGGGAATGACCTGTCGGTCAAAGGAGTTGATGTGCTGAACTTCTTCCACATCATCAACTTCTCCACCATCTGTTATGTCATACTCATTTGCTTTTTGTTAAACCTCATTTCCACCCTGTTGCCTGCTTGGCGCTATGCCCGCATCTCCATCGTGGAAGCACTAAATAGAAGATAATCATGTTTTCGCATATCCTCAAACTCATCATTAACCAGTGGCGTGGAAACCTTTGGATTCTGGCAGAGCTGTTTATATCCTTCATCTGTATCTGGCAGGTGGGCAATGTGTTCTCGTCATTGCTCAGTCACAAGCTGAGAGACACAGGCTTTGACCTGGAACATGTCTACCGGGTCACAACTGCCATCCGTGAGAAAGACTCCCCATCGTATGACCCCGACAGTCCGTTGACGGACAACTGGAAGGAGCTGGTCGAGCGTGTCCGTCGTTGTCCCGGAGTGGAAAGCGTCGGTCTGACATCCTACACGGCTTTCCCTTATACCGGTTCGACCAACGAACGGTCTTACTTTGGCGACACGACCCGGACGACTGCCCTGCGCGGACAGCTGACTCCGGACGTGATACGGGTGTTGCACATCACGTCCCCCTCGCCGGAGGTTGACCTGGTGAAAGAGACTTCCACGGGTCAGACCTGCTTCCTGGTGTCACCGCAAGCCATGGAGCAGCTGTACGACAAGAACACGGTCCGTTGCCGCATCTATACGAAGGACGAACGGGACAAGGCGTATCCAGGCATTCTCTGCAGTTACCTGACGAATGAATACGCGGACAATAATGATAACCGTGCCCTTTGGGAAATATGGAGCGAGGGACGGATGATCGAGAAGAATGCCAACAAGGACTTGACGATGCTTATCCGGGTGCATCCTGATGCCGACCACGACTTTCGCGAGACCTTCCTTTCAACGATGCGGGCGCAGCTGACGGCGGGAAACCTTTCCATTGTCAACCTGACCAGGATGGAGGACTACCGTACCTATACCCTCAACCTGAGCAGTATCAACCTGATGTATGGTGCCGGTTATTTCCTGGCGGCGTTCTTCTTCATCTGTGCTTTCCTCGGTATCATCGGTACATTCTGGTTCCGCACGGAATCACGTACGTCGGAAATCGGCTTGCGCATGGCGTTGGGTGCTACGCGTCGGCAGGTGCGCTGGCAGATGATTGGCGAAGGACTGATGCTGCTTGGCATCGTATGGCTCCCGGCAGTGATTGTCTCCTATGTGTTGCGTACGGCGGTCTGGGACAATGAAACGCTTTTGTCAGATACGGTGCTGTTCATCACGTTGACAGCCGTTACCACGGTGCTTCTGATGTTGCTCATCGTGGCTGGTATCTGGATTCCTGCCCGGCAAGCGTCGCGCATCAATCCGGTCGATGCCTTGCACTACGAATAGGCATGGACTCTGAGACGTTCACTTTTCATTTCTGATTTGATCATGATAAAATCGTATGCTATGAAGATTCTATTTCTTGCGGCTTTTGCTTGTCTGCCGGTGTTGGCAGCCACGGCACAGCGCCAACTGTCCCTGTCGGAAGCCATCGCCCTGGCGCGTCGGCAGAGCGTGGATGCGGCCGTGGCGCTCAATGAGCTGAAGGCGGCTTATTGGGAGTATCGGACCTACCGTGCCGACCTCCTGCCTGAAGTCAACTTTACCGCTACTTTACCTTCATTCAACAAGAGCTATAACCGCTACCAGCAGAACGACGGTTCCTATACTTTTGTCAAGAATAATAACCTGGGGATGGACGGCGAGCTCTCCATTGACCAGAACGTCTGGCTCACCGGCGGCAAGCTGTCGCTCACCACTTCGCTGTCGTACATCAAGCAGCTTAACGGCTCGAAGCAGGAACAATACATGAATGTGCCCTTGTCGCTCACGTTCACACAGCCCATCTTCGGGGTGAACAGCCTGAAGTGGCAGCGCCGCATCGCTCCGGTGCGCTATCGGGAGGCGAAGGCCGACTTCCTTTCCGCTACTGAGGAAGTGACCCGGAAGGCATTGACGTACTTCTTCGAACTTCTGCTTGCCCGGGAGCAGCTGAACATCGCCCATCAGAACCTGGAGAATTCCGAGAAACTGTACAAGATAGCCGAAGCCAAACGCAGCATCGGACAGATATCGGAGAACGACCGTCTGCAACTCCGCCTGTCGATGCTGAAGGCAAGGGCGGCACTGACGGACAGTGAGAGCGAGTTGAACGCCAAGATGTTTCAGCTCCGTGCCTTTCTGGGGCTGAGCGAGCAGGAGGAGATTGAACCTGTGCTGCCCGAGTCGGTTCCCGATGTGGAAATCCGTTATGCCGATGCCCTGGAGAAGGCTCTGCAGAACAACTCCTTTGCCCAGAACATCCACCGCCGGAAGCTGGAAGCCGACTATGCTGTGGCCGAAGCAAAAGGAAACCTGAGGAGCATTGACCTCTATGCTTCCGTCGGGCTGACGGGGCAGGATGACGGGCTGCGGCGTGTCTACCACTCGTCCGCATGGGGAAACAACCAAGTGGTCGAGGTAGGGGTGAAGATACCCATTCTTGACTGGGGCAAACGTCGGGGAAAGGTCAAGGTGGCAGAGAGCCAGCGGGAGACGGTGCGTGCACAGATACGCCAGGAGGAGATGGACTTCAACCAGGACATGTTCCTGCTCGTGGAGCATTTCAACAACCAGGCCATGCAGGTGCGTATCGCAAATGAGGCGGATTCCGTAGCCCAACAGCGTTACAATGCCAACGTACAGGCTTTCATGATTGGCCAGATCAGTACGCTCGACCTCAACGATTCGCAATCGTCAAAAGATGATGCCCGTCAGACGCGCATCTCCGAACTGTACAATTACTGGAACTACTTCTACCAGCTCCGCAGCCTGACCCTTTGGGATTATGAGCGGAATCAGGAGTTGACCGAGGACTTCGAGCAGGTGATAAAGAATTGACAGGAATCTTGCAGGCTTAAGCTGTAGTTGGCAAGCGACTTATCCCTCTTTTTTTGCCTACTGAAGCCTTGCCGGCTACAGCCCAGGCTTGCAAAGTTGAAGATTTGGCTTTATTTTTGTTAACAGGTTGCCGACCTTCTTTCCCGATGCAGGGACCAGGAAGGGACGCTGACGCACAGTCCGTGCGTCTTCACACCAATTTAAGAACTAGACTATAATGATACTGATAATAGACGATGACAGCTCCATCCGCACTTCACTCAGCTTCCTGCTCAAGCGGGCAGGCTATCAGGTGACGGCTGTTCCCGGTCCGAAAGAGGCCTTGCAGGCTGTGCGCTCGGAAGCCTTTGAACTGATATTGATGGATATGAACTTCACCTTGTCCACCACCGGTGAGGAAGGGCTGGTGCTCCTGCGTCAGGTGAAAATATTCCAGCCGCATGTCCCGGTCATCCTGATGACAGCTTGGGGAAGCATCCAGCTAGCCGTCAAGGGGATGCAGGCCGGTGCCTTCGACTTTGTCACCAAGCCGTGGGACAACCGTGCCTTGCTGAAGATTGTCAAGACGGCTCTTGAGCTGAATGCACCTCCGGCAGAAATCGGGAAGGCGCGATTCGACAAAATCATCGGACGCTCGAAAGCGTTACAGGAAGTGCTCGGACTGGTGGAGCGCATTGCGCCGACGAATGCTCCGGTACTGATTATGGGAGAAAGCGGGACCGGAAAAGAGCTGATTGCTGAAGCCATCCATACGAACAGCCCGCGGAGTGCGGCACCCTTTGTCAAGGTCAATCTGGGTGGTGTGTCGCAGAGCCTGTTTGAGAGTGAAATGTTCGGACACAAGAAAGGGGCTTTCACCGATGCCTATACGGACCGTACGGGACGTTTCGAGATGGCGGACCACGGCACCATCTTTCTGGATGAAATCGGGGAACTTGACCTCGCATGTCAGGTGAAGCTGTTGCGCGTCCTCCAGGATCAGACATTCGAGGTGCTGGGAGACAGCCGTCCGCGGAAAGTGGACGTCCGCGTGGTGAGTGCTACCAATCGCAACCTGGCACAGATGGTTGCCGGACATACCTTCCGTGAAGACCTTTTCTATCGCATCAACCTCATCACCATCCACCTTCCGGCACTGCGTGAACGTCGGGAAGACATTCCTCTCCTGGTCAATCACTTCATTCTCCGTCAGGTCGAAGCAAACGGACTACAGCCGGTCGAGGTGGAAGCCGAAGCCATGGAGTTCCTGCAACGCCTTCCTTACAGCGGGAACATCCGTGAACTGAAGAATCTGGTGGAGCGCACGCTCCTGGTGTCAGGACACCGTGTGTTGCGTGCTGCCGACTTTGAGGCGAACTATCATCCGACGCAGGCTCCCGAGATTCCGGCAGTTGCCGCATCAGGGCTGACACTGGAAGAGATGGAACGGCAGACGATAGTGCAGGCCTTGCACCAGCATGACGGCAATGTGTCGCAGGCAGCGTTGCAGCTGGGACTGAGCCGGGCGTCACTGTACCGCCGGATGGAGAAGTACGGCATTGAAGGTTAGGAGGAACAGCTATGCGTGTACGGACTTTCTTTTTGATTTTTGCCCTGCTGCTGGTGACGACGGGAGCGTTGTGGGTGATTCGTCTGTCAGGAGTCGCCTGGGTGGCAGATGCGGTCTTTGGGGGGATAAGCCTGGTAACCCTGGTCTTCCTGTGGTTGTTCTACCGCCGCATCATGAAGCCTTTCCACTCCATTGAGAATGGCATGTTACTGCTGAAGGAACAGGATTTCAGCTCAAGGTTGCGTACGGTCGGGCAATATGATGCCGATCGCATCGTCCAGGTATTCAACCGTATGATGGAACGCCTGAAGACCGAGCGTCTGCATGTGAGGGAGCAGAACCAGCTGTTCGACCTGATAGCCCATTCGTCGCCGATGGGTATCCTCATCCTGGACTTGGACCGGCGAATCTCCTCCATGAATCCTGCGGCAGAACGTTTCTTGGGCATTCCCTTTCAGTCTGCGGGCGGCAAGACACTGGACGAATGCGATTTTGACTTGAAAGATGCCTTGCTGGGACTGACGATGAACGAGGTAAGGACCGTGCGTCTGGACGATTCGAACATTTACCGGTGCAGCTGCCTGTCGTTCCTGAACAATGGTTTCCGCCATACCTTTTATCTGATAGAACTGCTGACGGAGGAGGTGAACGAAGCCGAGCGGAAGGCATACGAGAAAGTGATCCGCATGATTGCTCATGAGGTGAACAACACGGTGGCAGGGGTGACTTCCACGCTGGATACTCTGGATGCTGCCTGCGAGGGCATGCAGGACAGTGAAGAGATGCGGGAGGTGATACGTATCTGTATCGAGCGTAGCTACAACATGGCACACTTCATCACCAACTTTGCCAATGTAGTCAAGATACCCGATGCCATCCTGGTCCGTACCGATCTCAACGAAGTGGTGCGTGTGAACATGCAGTTCATGGAGAATCTTTGCAATCAGCATGCCATCACGCTGCGAACATCGCTCTCCGAGACTCCCGTATGGGTACAGATGGATGTCGTACTCTTCCAGCAAGTGCTGATAAACATCTTCAAGAATGCGGTGGAGAGCATCGGATGTGGAGGAACGATTTATATCCGTACACAAAAAACTTTGCCGTTGCTGGAAGTGACCGACAACGGCAAAGGTATCGATAAAGAAACGGCGTCGAAGCTGTTCTCACCCTTCTTCTCCACCAAACCCAACGGACAGGGCATCGGTCTGATGCTGGTGCGTGATGTCCTGCTTAAGCATCATTGCACTTTCTCCTTGCGAACGGACACAGACGGACTGACACGCTTCCGTATCCAGTTCCCCGAATGAAGTCAAGGTAGAGTGGGATTGAGGTTAGAATACATGCGGGACAAACTCGGAAAGGTTGTCAGTGATTTCGCTGGTATTCTCGCGGATACCGATTCCGGCAGGTTCGCCGCCAATAACCCATGAGCCAATGATGGGGTAGCGTCCCTGATAGGAAGTCGGGCGGATGTAGGACTGGTAGACATAGCCTTCTTCTCCGTAGTCGCCCTTCGTCTCGGCGATGCGGACCTCCTCGTTCCAGTCATGGATATCGACGATGCTTACGTTGTGACCTTCGCGGGAGTAGATAGGCTTCTTGCAGAAAATGCCGAATTGCGGACGTGAGAGGAATGCCGGAAGTACGTAAGGCGAGTTGGGAAACAGTTCATAGAGGATAGTGAGAATTGCCTTGTTTGACATGACTGCTTTCCAGATGGGCTCAATCCAACGGATGTCGGCCAGACAGCCTACTTCGCTCTCGTTTATCATCCATTCCCACGGATAAAGCTTGAAGCAGTCGGTAATGCGTTCGCCACTGGGGTCGAAGAACCGGCCTTCGTTCAGGTTCATATCGGCGATGTCCATCACCCGTGTGGAGATGCCGGCTTCCATGGCGGTGCTTGCCAGGTATTGCAGGGTCCCGGTGTCTTCACTGTTTTCCAACGAACCTACAAAGTGTACGCTGCTGTGGGGCTTGTACATATCTTTCCACGATTGGACCAGGGCTTCGTGGATGCCGTTATACTGGTCACGGTAGGAAAACAAATCCTCCTTCCATTGCCACTGAATGAGTGAGGCTTCCAGCAGGGAGGTCGGCGTGTCGGCATTGAACTCCAGGATTTTGGGCGTTCCATCCGGAGCAATCAGAAAATCAAAACGTCCGTACAGGCTGGGCTCGTCTTCATCCCAGGCATATTTGATGCGTCTGCAGACGTGTGGCGGAATCTTCAGGACCTGTTCCATCCATTGTGGACGTTCCTCGATAATATGTCGTGCAGCCTCACACATCATCTGGTAAGCCTGGCGGGTAGCCTGTTCCAGTTTCTCCACTTCGTCTGCGCGGAGGAGATAGTAGGCTTCTTCTTTCCAGTATGCCGCGTGGAAATCAAATCC
The DNA here is from genome assembly GCF_023337025.1 of Mediterranea sp. ET5. Taxonomy (NCBI): domain Bacteria; kingdom Pseudomonadati; phylum Bacteroidota; class Bacteroidia; order Bacteroidales; family Bacteroidaceae; genus Mediterranea; species Mediterranea sp. ET5. The sequence continues at coordinate 72,386 of NZ_JAMBLN010000011.1, forward strand.
AAGTTGCTCAATCTTTTCTTGGTAATTTGGGCGGGGTGTTACAGATATTCTGTCCATGGTGCATCAGGTCATTTAAGCGTAAATACTACGTGAACGTCCGGTCGAGCCAAACACCGAACCTTTGGTCTTGGCTGATGGAGTACTCATCTTCACACCTGAAGGGGCATCGACGGTAGCTCCTTGTGCATTACGCCATGTTCCGCTGCCCGGATAATAATAATGAGTGGTGGAAAGTCCGTTGGCAATGGATGGCATCAGTGCCCAACGCATCAGCATGGCATTGTAAATCCATTGGTTGCCTTGTGAGTCACGGTATTCTTCTTTGTCTTTCGGATTCTCGGGGAGTTCTGTCTTCTGTGTGCATCCGGACAACGCCATCATGCACACGGCAGCAATCAGATAAGTCTTTCTGTTCATCTTATTTTTGTACTAAACAAATCGTGGTAAAAATACAAACAAACTTCCGATAAGCTTTTCTCCCGGAACACAAAAAAGCTAAATGATGGGGAACTTTGACTGAAGTACAGGAGTCATTGCGTTCGGATAACCAATCCATAAGTCCAGTATCTGTCCGGATGTAATGCTCATCTTTCTTATATTAAAGGAAGGAGAGGAAAGGCTTTTCCAGTCGAAAAGAATTACAGAAGTCGGTGCAACCGATGGATAGGCATTCCGCCACGTCCCTCTTCCGGAACTATGTGCCAGATGTAGGGGCCCGCAGGGGAGAACATTGCAGCAAATAAGGTCTCGAAGGGAGCAGGCAATTGAAGAGTAAGCGTTGGCTGTGCTGACAAAAAAGCAATACCTCCCAGCCATTCGGTAGATGCCATCTCTTCACGAAGCGGGAAGGAGCGTACGTATCGTCCGCCTTCCACAACCACTACTTGCAGACTTTCCGCAGTTGTGGCGTTGCGCCATAACTGATGCACTGCATATTGTCTGACGGGACCGGACATTAGCGTTGGCGTTGTTGCTGACGACGCAGCTCGGCAGGAGAGAGGCGTTGCGGTGTTTTTGTAACTGACGTAGTGTCAGGAGTCTCCGGTTGCTTCTCCTTTTTGGAGTTCAAGGTATCTGTCGTTGATTGGGCGATGGAATCGGCTTTCTCTGCTGCTTTTCGCCGCATTGCTTCCAGATGTTTCAGCTCGACGGAAGTCGGATGGATGCGTGTCAGTGATACATTGCCGAGTACCACCGGGCGCAGGGCTGACTTAACCGAGTCCGACAGATAGATAAAGCCTTGTATGCTTCTGAGCTGCAAGGTATCAGCCTTGATGTTGAGAACGAGACGTCCGTTTCTCGTAACAGTACGCATGACTGCCTGTGTGGAGTCATTGCGGTAGCTCAACGTGAGACCGGCATAGAGGTTTATGGGGAGCGAATCGGGACGTAACACATCCATTTCCCATGTGAATCGGTCAAGCTGGTGATAGGTTGTATCGGCGGTAAGATTGAATGTCAGTCTGTTGGTAAGTGCTGCCGGAGTAAGTACATACATCTTCTTTCCTTGCCACAGCGATACGGTATCACCTGAAACCGTTGTCTGCTGTTTCCGTTCCTGGTACAAGGTGGCGAGGTTCTTGTTGGCATCCTCATACCGCTTGCTGAGATTCTGGTAGATGTCATCCAACTTCTCCATGTTGCGTGTGTACCACACCATGGAACTGTCGAACTGCGCTTCAGTGATGTGATGTTTCTCAAAGACATAGTCGGTGAGTAACTCACGCTTGTAACGTTCTTCTCCATTGAACTCCGTTCCCACAGCTTGCGCCAGGTGATAATCATAGAGAATGTCTTCCATACGGTCGGGTGGAATGACATCGGAGGGCATCCGTTTCTTGCATGAAGTCAGCGTGAGGCAACCGCCTACGGCCAACCACAGAAGCAGGTCAGGCAGCTTTTTCATTCTTATCGGTTGATTGGGTTGAAGAGTGTTGGTTCAGATAGTTGCTATAGAACAGCAGCAAAGCAATGATGCCACAGCTGATGGCAGCATCTGCAAAGTTGAAGATTGGACTGAAAAAGATGAAGCGGTTGCCACCAACCAAAGGCATCCAGTCGGGCCAATAGGTATCAATGATCGGGAAATAGAACATGTCGACCACACGACCGTGGAAGAGGGATGTGTAGCCTTCTCCCCAAGGAACGAACTGCGCCAGCTGGAACGGGGTACTTTCAGAGAATATCATCCCGTAGAACACGCTGTCAATGATGTTTCCGGCTGCACCGGCAAGAATGAGTGACAGGCAGACAATGAAGCCTGTCTTCATGGTGCCTCTTTTGATCATCTTATGCAGGTAATAGATGATAGCGGCGACTGCAACGATGCGGAAAGTGGTCAGGAACAGCTTGCCGAATATTTCCATACCGAATGCCATCCCATTGTTTTCAGTGAAATAGATATAGCACCAGTCAGTGACCCGGATGCTTTCGTGGAAATACATGTTTGTCTTTACGGCAATCTTGATAAGTTGGTCGATGACCAATACCAAAAAGATGATTATCAGGGAAAGTCTGCCTTGAGTCAATAGTTTCTTCATTGGATCTGTAAGTTGTTGGGCTGAAAGTCTTAGAGCTGACGAGTCCTTTAGTTCCAAGTCTTTTGTCAAGGCTCATACTAAAATACCCGTCAGCTCACTCACTTTCAATTCCCAATTACTTTTTAGCTTGTTTGGCTTCGATACTTAATGTTGCGTGAGGAACAGCACGCAAACGTTCGGCGGGAATCAGTTTGCCGGTTTCACGGCAAATACCGTAAGTCTTGTTTTCGATGCGTACCAATGCGGCTTGCAATCCTTGGATAAACTTCAGTTCCCGTTGCGCCAGACGTGTTGTCTCTTCCTTGGACAAGGTGTTGGCACCTTCCTCTAAGATTTTGTAGGTAGGGGATGTGTCGTCCACATCGTTGCCGTCTACGTTCATCATACTTGCCCGCAACTGTTCGTAATTTTTTTGTGCGGTAGCCAGTTTCTCAAGGATAATTGCTTTAAATTCTTCCAACTCTGCATCTGAGTATCTAGTCTTCTCAGCCATAGTAGTATTTATAGTTTTAAGATTAAGATTTAGTTTTTTACAACCTTGATAAACAAGGAGAAGTCGTCGAATGAAAGTTCCGTACCGTCTTCTACCTCATCTACCAGTTCCAGTCCGGTGGCTAAAACTTGGTTACAAATATAATCATTATATTCTATCACGGCATCATCGGTCTGTGAATTTTTGGACAGACAGATGCTTATCTTGTCCGTGATTTCGAAGCCACTGCTTTTACGGATGTTTTGAATACGGTTGACAAGTTCACGTGCTACACCTTCGCGACGCAGCGCTTCAGTCACCACCACATCCAAAGCAACGGTCAGTTTTCCGTCGTTAGCAACCAGCCATCCCGGGATATCTTCACTGAGGATTTCCACATCGGCTACTTCGACGACAGCCTCTCCCGTTGGCAGTGCCAGTGTATAGCTGCCGTTGGTTTCAAGTTCGGCAATTGCGTCCTGGGTCAATCCTGCCACAGCGGCAGCTACAGCTCCCATTTGTGCTCCGAATTTCGGACCCATTTTCTTGAAGTTGCATTTTACCTTTTTCACCAAAATGGCGCGGTCGTTCTCAACAAACTTCAATTCCTTGACATTCACTTCGCTCAAGATAAGTGATTGTACAGCTTCCAATCGTTCACGCTGTTTAGCATCCGTGACAGGAATCATGATGCACTGCAGGGGCTGACGTACCTTGATATTTACCTTGCGGCGCAGGGCAAGTACCATAGAGGTGACATCCTGTGCCATCTGCATACGCATTTCCAGTTCCTTATCCACGAAAGAAGCATCGAAGACGGGGAATTGTGCCAAGTGGACAGAAACAGCATTACCACGTCCGGTAACAGCAACCAGGTCTTTGTACAGCCGGTCGGCATAAAATGGAGCGATGGGGGCCATGAGGCGGGCTACTGTTTCCAAGCAGGTATAAAGAGTCTGGTAAGCAGACAGTTTGTCGGTTGACATCGAGCTGCCCCAGAAACGTTTACGGTTCAGACGTACATACCAGTTGGACAAATTGTCATTGACAAAGTCCTGAATCAGACGTCCCGCCTTTGTCGGTTCATAATCGGCATAACATGCATCAACATCCTGAATCAGGGAGTGGAGTACCGAGAGAATCCAACGGTCAATCTCCGGACGTTCGTTCATCGGGACTTCAGCCTCTGCATATTCGAAGCCGTCAACATTGGCATAGAGGGCAAAGAAAGAGTAGGTGTTATAGAGGGTTCCGAAGAATTTCCGGCGAACCTCATCCACTCCTTTTGCGTCAAACTTCAAGTTATCCCACGGAGAGGAGTTCGTAATCATGTACCAGCGCAACGGGTCGGAGCCGTATTCTTCGATGGCACCAAACGGGTCAACGGCATTGCCTAAACGTTTGGACATCTTGTTACCGTTCTTATCCAGGACAAGTCCGTTAGAGATAACAGCCTTGTAGGCTACACTGTCGAACACCATGGTTGCGATGGCATGGAGTGTGAAGAACCATCCACGGGTTTGGTCAATGCCTTCGGCGATGAAGTCTGCCGGATAAATGAGACGGCTGTCAAGTTCCTCCTTATGTTCGAACGGATAGTGAACTTGTGCATACGGCATAGCACCAGAGTCGAACCACACGTCGATAAGGTCTGTTTCACGTTTCATCGGCAGACCGCTCTCAGATACCAGGATAATGTCATCCACATAAGGACGATGCAGGTCTATCTTGTCATAATTCTCTTTGGTGTAAACACCGGGGACGAAGCCGTTATCCTTATAGGGATTGGACTTCATAAAACCTGCTGCAACAGCTTTTTCAATTTCGTTGTACAGCTCTTCAACAGAACCGATGCAGATCTCTTCCTTATTTTCCGAACGCCAGATAGGTAACGGAGTACCCCAATAGCGCGAACGGCTCAGATTCCAGTCATTCAAGTTCTCCAACCATTTGCCGAAGCGTCCGGTTCCGGTTGACTCAGGTTTCCAGTTAATGGTCTTGTTCAGTTCTATCATGCGCTCTTTACAAGCCGTAGAACGGATGAACCAACTATCCAGCGGATAATAGAGTACCGGTTTGTCTGTACGCCAGCAATGCGGATAATTGTGTACATGCTTTTCAATCTTGAATGCTTGGTTGGCAGCCTTCATCTGCATACAGATGGAGATATCAAGTGTTTCGTCCTTGTCGGTCAGATTCGGGTCGTAGGCATTCTTCACGAAGCGGCCCTCATATTCCTTATATAAAGCTACGTTGACATACTCTTTGACAAAGTTCTCGTCCAGCTCGTCCAACAGATAGAATTTACCTTGCAAATCAACCATCGGGCGACGTTCCCCTTTCTTGTCAACCATTTGCAAGGGAGGAATACCGGCAGCCTTGGCTACCATGGCATCATCCGCACCAAAAGTAGGTGCGATGTGTACAATACCCGTACCGTCTTCAGTCGTTACATAATCACCGGGGATTACGCGGAAGGCACCTTCACCCGGATTAACCCAAGGGAAGAGCTGCTCATATTCCATGCCCACCAATTCGGGACCTTTGTACTCAGCAATCACCTTGAAGGGAATGAGTTTATCTCCTTGTTTGTATTCTTCCAAAGGAAGACCTTCCGCTTTTTTGTTGAAGTGGTTGTAGAGAAGTGCTTTGGCCAGAACGACCGTGATTTTCTCTCCGGTATATCCGTTATAGGTCTGAACAGCTACATAATCAATCTTCGGTCCAACACAAAGAGCCGTATTTGAAGGCAATGTCCACGGCGTAGTGGTCCATGCCAGGAAATAAGGAGTACCCCACTGTGTCATTTCCGGTTTGGGATTTTTTATTCTGAATTGTGCCACAACCGTCGTGTCCTTCACGTCGCGGTAGCATCCCGGTTGATTCAGTTCGTGTGAGCTCAATCCTGTTCCGGCTGCCGGAGAATACGGCTGAATGGTATAACCTTTATAAAGGAGATTCTTATTATACAACTGTTTCAGAAGCCACCAGAGCGTTTCGATGTATCTGTTGTCATACGTGATGTAGGGATTATCCAGATCCACCCAATAGCCCATTTTATGGGTCAGGTCTGTCCATTCCTTGGTGTATTTCATCACGTCCTGGCGGCATTCCTTATTGTAATCAGCTACGGAGATGGTCTTGCCGATAGCCTCTTTGGTGATTCCAAGTTTCTTTTCCACGCCAAGTTCCACAGGAAGTCCATGTGTATCCCATCCGGCTTTGCGTTTCACCAGATAGCCTTTCATGGTCTTATAACGGCAAAACGTATCTTTGATGGAGCGTGCCATCACATGGTGTATACCCGGCATACCATTGGCCGAAGGAGGACCTTCATAGAAAATGAAAGAAGGACAGCCTTCACGTTCTGTCATACTTTTGGAGAAAACATCGTTTTCATCCCATTCCTTCAATACATCTTTGTTTACTTGTGATAGGTCGAGCTGACCATGTTCAGCAAATCTCTTACCCATAGCTGTTATCTATTTTTTACAATGTCACTTTTAATAACGCGCAAAAATACAAGAAAAAAGCATAGGAGGAAATATTTATTTCGTAAAAAGGTACAAAATGCTTGCCTTTGTCAGGTCACATCCATAGATGACTTTCAAAATTTCAATCGTGTGGCTCACGGCTGAAAGATGAATTGTTCAAAAAACCGATGCAAAAGCCGAGGGACGGCGTACTCCTCCAATTCGTTTATTTTTATACGTTCAAAGCCAGCAAACGAATGAGTATCTTCCGGAAGTATCACTTCATAAAAAGTCGCGTAGATTACACGATGGGAAAGTACATGTTTTATTTCCCGCTGCAAGCAACGGAACGTCGGAGTCTCTCTCGGGACAATCCACGCCTGTAATTTGTCGGAGCCATATAATTCTTCCTCCGTCCAAGGGGTGTCACTTTCAACGAGTGGAAGCTCATACAGATTCTTCCAAATATCATCATCCGTTCGCTTATGAATAAAGGTAAACGCGCCCGCGCGAACATATATATAATTAAAGTATCGGGGAAGGACCTTGGTTCGGTGCGATTTTACGGGTAATTTGTCTACGCATCCTTCCTTCCGTGCCACACAGGATACTTCCAATGGACAAGTACTACAATCTGGCGACTGAGGCAGGCATTGCAATGCTCCAAAATCCATGATTGCCTGATTGTACAGTCCTGGATGCTGTGTATCAAGCAACTGGTTCGCCCATTTGGAAAACAGCTTTTTCCCGGTAGCCGTATCAATAGGGGTATCTATGCCCAGCCAACGTGACAGTACCCGGTAGACGTTCCCGTCAACCGCTGCATAAGGCAGCCCGTAGGCAAATGAACAGATGGCAGCTGCGGTATACTCACCAATGCCTTTCAAGGCTCGTACTTCTTCATAGGTTTTCGGAAATCCATCTTCTCGGGACGCAATCATACGAGCCGCTTCATGAAGGTTTCGGGCACGTGAATAATACCCCAGCCCTTGCCACAACCTCATGACCTCATCTTCCGGAGCTTCAGCCAGGGATTTTACCGTAGGAAAACGCTCCATGAATTTCAGAAAATAGGCATAGCCTTGAGCTACACGTGTTTGCTGGAGTATGATTTCCGAAATCCATATCTGATAAGGATCGGTCGTTTCTCGCCAAGGCAGGTCTCGTTTATGTTCGTTATACCATCGTTCTATGGTCGTTGCAAACTCATTCATTACACATTCTTATATTTTGATTTTCGGAACGCAAAAATAGATAAGAATGACATAGATGAGAAATGTTTTTTTGAAAAATAGTTCGGAATATATTTCTTAGAGAGCTAGAAAAGCTATATATTTGCAGACCAAAAAATTAAGATAAACGTGTAACAATAATTACTTATCAAGATGACTAAAGCAGATATCGTAAACGAAATTGCCAAAAAGACTGGTGTTGACAAAGCAACCGTATTGGCCACAGTAGAAGCATTCATGGAATCTGTAAAAGATTCTTTGTCTAAGGAAGAAAATGTCTATCTTCGTGGTTTCGGTAGCTTTATTGTGAAGAAAAGAGCGCAAAAGACTGCTCGTAACATCTCCAAGAACACCACGATTATTATCCCTGAACACAATATTCCGGCATTTAAGCCTGCCAAGACTTTCACCATTCAAGTGAAGAAATAAACAGATAACAATATAGTATTAACCCTTTAAATTTTTGAAGCTATGCCAAGCGGAAAGAAGAAAAAAAGACATAAAATGTCTACTCACAAGCGTAAAAAAAGACTAAGAAAGAACAGACATAAAAGTAAATAAATCTTAGTCTGTTACGACTGAAATAAAGAACAAACTTGCAAAGCTTTGTCTTTCGGGTTTGTTCTTTGTTTAACCGAGGTTTATTATAAACTTAACTGTAGATAATGACAAGCGAATTAGTAGTTGATGTACAGCCGAAAGAGATTTCTATCGCATTGCTGGAAGACAAGAACTTGGTAGAGTTTCAGCGTGAAGGACGGAATCTTTCGTTTTCGGTGGGTAACATGTACCTGGCACGAGTGAAGAAACTTATGCCTGGACTGAATGCTTGTTTCGTAGATGTTGGCTTCGAACGTGATGCCTTTTTACATTATCTCGATTTAGGACCTCAATTTCACTCTTATCAGAAGTATATCAAGCAGGTATTAAGCGACCGTAAAAAGCTGTTCCCTATTTCCCGGGCGTCAGTTCTTCCGGATATTGAAAAAGATGGGAGTATCTCCAACGTGCTCCAGGTGGGGCAAGAGGTGATTGTACAAATTGTCAAAGAACCCATCTCAACCAAAGGACCCAGACTGACGTGTGAGCTGTCGTTTGCCGGGCGTTATCTTGTATTGATACCTTTTAACGACAAGGTATCTGTTTCACAAAAAATTAAATCGGGTGAGGAACGTGCTCGTTTGAAGCAGCTCTTGCAAAGCATCAAGCCCAAGAACTTTGGAGTGATTGTGCGGACAGTAGCTGAAGGCAAGCGAGTGGCCGAACTCGATGCGGAACTTAAAATCCTGCTTAAGCATTGGGAAGAAAGCATTACCCGTGTTCAAAAATCCAGTAAGTTACCGCAACTTGTCTATGAAGAAACCAGCCGTACGGTAGCATTGTTGCGTGACTTGTTCAGTCCTTCATTCACAAACATTTATGTCAATGATGAAAGTGTATTCCATGAAGTGAAGGATTATGTCTCTCTGATAGCTCCGGAGCAAGCTGACATTGTGAAGCTTTATAAAGGGCAACTTCCCATTTTTGATAATTTTGCCATCACCAAGCAAATCAAGTCATCATTTGGAAAGACTATATCTTATAAGAATGGTGCATACCTGATTATTGAACACACCGAAGCTTTACATGTGGTCGATGTGAATAGCGGTAATCGTTCTAAAGCAAATAATGGCCAGGAAGCCAATGCGTTGGATGTAAACCTGGGGGCTGCTGACGAACTTGCCCGACAATTGCGACTGCGTGATATGGGTGGTATTATTGTTGTCGACTTTATTGATATGAGTTTAGCTGAGAATCGTCAGAAACTTTATGAACGCATGTGTCATAACATGCAGAAAGATAGGGCTAAACATAATATCCTACCACTTAGTAAATTCGGATTGATGCAGATTACCCGTCAGCGGGTGCGTCCGGCAATGGATGTCAATACAGCTGAGACGTGTCCGACCTGTTTTGGTAAAGGTACCATCAAGCCTTCCATTCTGTTCACCGATACTCTGGAGAGTAAAATTGATTATTTGGTCAATAAATTGGGCATTAAGAAGTTCAAGCTTCATATTCATCCTTATGTGGCTGCTTATGTCAATCAGGGTCTTGTCTCCTTGAAACGTCAATGGCAGTTGAAGTATGGATTCGGAGTGAAGATTATTCCCAGCCAGAAGCTGGCTCTGCTTCAATACGAGTTCTACGACATGAAAGGAGAAGAAATTGATATGAAAGAAGAAGTGGAAATGAAGTAAGGCTCTTTTACGAAACGAATTGATAAAGCCAACCTTACAGCTTATGCTGTGGTTGGCTTTTTTAGCAAACATCTTTAAATGATTTCCACCCTTATTGTTGTAGAATCTGTCTTCTGAATTCAGCACATACAATAGCGGTAGCCATGGCGACATTGAGTGATTCGGAAGTTGACCGTTCCATTGGATAATTCGGGATATAGAGGCGGCGGTTAATGAGTTTTTCTACATCTGGAGATATCCCATTTCCTTCATTACCCATGACAATCAATCCATTAGAAGATAACTTCTGTGTGTAAAGATTATCACCTTTCAGGAATGTGCCATAAACGGGTGTGTGTGCATTCAGAGCCTCAATGCAGTCGGTCAATGAGGTATAATGGAGCTTTACTCGTGCCAATGCACCCATTGTGGCTTGTACTGCTTTGGGATTGTATACGTCAACGGTAGAAAGTGAGCAGTAGATGTGTTCTATGCCAAACCAATCGGCAAGGCGAATGATTGTACCCAAGTTGCCAGGGTCCTGTATGTCATCGAGTGCCAGACATAATGATTGTTGAGGATAATGATAATCAAGAGGATCAGATGGTTGTTCGAATACGGCCAACACTTCTTGGGGCGATTTAAGCAGACTGGCTTTTGCAAGTTCGGTAGCATCTGTTTTAATGCATTCGTCAGCCTGAACAGATGGGTGTGTAGCAAACCATTCAGGGGAAGCTGCAATTAGTTTACATGTAAAGTGTCCCAATAAATCTCCAACCAACTTGGGACCTTCAGCTAAGAAGACATTACCGGCTTTGCGGTATTTCTTTAGTTCTAGCGAACGTATGTATTTTATTTTGGCTTTACTAAGCATAGGATTGAGTTTAAATGTATCAACAAAATTACGAACTAATTTTTAATTGGGTGCTTCTCCTTCATATCATTTAAGAAGAAGCGTATGCCTCTATTGAGCCAAATTCCGTAATTTTGTACCCATTATCACCTTCGGATTTTGATCATGAGCAGTAAATGGCAGCATATATGTATTCTATTTTCGATTTCGGGAGTCTTTACGGCTTGCTCTGTGTCGAAATTTATTCCCGAGGGACGTTATTTGCTTGATGACGTAAAGGTAGTATCTGACAATAAGGATGTAAAGCCATCAGACGTAAGCGGGTATATTCGCCAGAACCCTAACAGCAGGTGGTTCAGTTTAATGAAAGTGCCGCTTTACGTATATGCTTTTTCTGGAACGGACACGACTAAATGGATAAATCGGTTTATTCAGAAAATTGGGGATGAACCTGTGATTTATGATGCATATTATGCTGAACGTTCCCGAACTGATATGGAACGCGCTCTGAGAAACATGGGGTATATGCAGGCGTATGTTGAACTCAATGAAGAGATCCGGAAAAAGAAACTTAAGCTTACCTACCAGCTGCATGCAGGAGCTCCCTACCGTATAGGCTCATGGAAATATGATATTAGAGATGAAGGCGTCCGTGAAGAATTGGCGGATTATGAGTCACATCTCATGCAAGACAGCATGATGTTTAATGTCAACATCTTGGATGCGGAGCGTCAACAGATGACCAATCATTTGCAGAATAGGGGCTTTTACCGTTTCAATAAAGAGTACATTACCTGTACGGCTGATACAGTGCGAGGCACACATATCGTTGATTTGACTTATCACGTAGCTCCTTATGATGCCCGGTCCGGACGCATGCACGAACGTTTTCGAATAGGAAAGGTCACTGTATTAACAGATTACGACCTTGCTGAAGCCGCCCGTGAACGTGACTTGTCTCATTTTGATTCTCTCCACTATAAGGATCTGAATATTTATACTCGCAGGCACTCTTTCCTGCGTCCGGAAGTTCTGTCCCAAAATATTACTATTGAGCCGGGGCGATTTTACAGCGAGGCCCGTTTACAGGAGACTCAATCGATGTTAGGACGTCTGCATGCCATCAAATATTCCGACATACGTTTTGTAGAGAACCATAATGACTCTACACTGTTGGACTGTTATGTGTTGTTGTCGCGTAATAAACCCAACTCTTTTAGTGCAGAGCTGGAAGGAACGAATTCTGCCGGAGACTTGGGAGCTGCGGCTTCATTATCTTACCAGAATCGCAATCTCTTCAATGGTTCTGAGCTTTTCACGTTCAAGGTGCGTGGTGCTTATGAGGCAGTGACCGGTTTGCAAGGTTATTCTAATGGGAACTATGTAGAATATGGAGTCGAAGCCAGTATAAATTTTCCACGTTTTTTGTTTCCCTTTATTTCGCCGGATGTACGCCGACGTATACAGGCTACTTCAGAGATTGCCTTACAATACAACTCACAAGAGCGACCGGAATTTGGGCGACGGGCAGCTTCCATGACATGGGGGTATCGTTGGTCGTATAATCATAAGTGGCGGCATTCCATCGATGTTGTTGACCTTAACTATGTCTATATGCCCTGGATCTCGACGACTTTTCGGGAAGAGTATCTCGATAATATAAATAATCAGAATTCAATATTGAAATACAACTATGAGAACCTTCTGATTATGAAGATGGGCTATGGATTTACCTATCGGTCTGAGGGGGGAGAGTCCCGAGCAACATTAGGAAATGCTTATTCGGTTCGTTTCAATGTCGAATCGGCCGGTAATCTGCTTTATGGTTTTTCACATTTACTCAAAGCTCAACGTAACGATAGTCATCAATATACTGTGATGAATATTGCTTATGCCCAGTATCTGAAGACAGATGTGGACTTTACAAAAAGTTTTTTGATTGACCATCGGAACTCCATCGTTTTTCATGTTGGTCTAGGGGTTGCTTATCCATATGGTAATTCTCGAATTTTGCCTTTCGAAAAGCGTTATTTCTCAGGTGGTGCGAATAGTGTACGTGGGTGGCTGGTCAGAAGGCTGGGACCTGGAAAGTTTGCAGGTAATGATCGCAACATTGATTTTATTAATAAGTCTGGAGATATCAAGCTTGATGTGAATCTGGAATATCGCACGAAGTTATTCTGGAAACTCAACGGAGCCTTCTTCATTGATGCCGGAAATATATGGACCATTCATGATTATGAAGAACAGCCTGGAGGAGCTTTCCGCTTCAATAGCTTTTATAAAGAGATTGCTGTTGCCTATGGATTAGGGCTTCGTTTCGACTTTGACTATTTCATATTACGTTTTGATGGAGGAATGAAAGCTATCAATCCTGCCTACGAGAGTGGAAAGGACCGTTATCCGTTAATCCGCCCTGATTTCGGGCGTGATTTTGCTTTTCATTTTGCTGTAGGATATCCATTTTGAAGCAGCTTGTTTCCTGTTATGAATAAAGACCTAAACATAAGTATTAGAATATGATACATTTTGTAAGTTTGGCTAGTGGAAGTAGTGGCAATTGCTATTACTTATCAGACGGACATACGACTATACTCATTGATGCCGGTATTGGATCGCGAACTATTAAGAAACGCCTTAAAGAACTGGATCTGGACTTCCAGAATATTCAGGCTGTTCTTGTGACTCATGACCATGTAGATCATATCAAGGCCGTAGGTAGTTTGGGTGAGAAGAGCGGAATTCCGATATACTCTACACGCAAGGTACATTCAGGTATCAGCCGTAGTTATTGTATGACAGAACGTTTGAAAACCAGTGCGCATTTTATTGAAAAAGAAGAACCGTTTATGATTGGTTCTCTACGTATTACGGCTTTTGATGTACCTCATGACTCTATAGATAATGCTGGGTATTTCATTGAGACAACAGAAGGCAATTTCTGTCTGGCTACCGATGTTGGGCATTTGACCGAAAGCGTTATTGCTTATTTATGTAATGCGGATTATCTCGTTCTTGAAGCAAACTATGATGAGACAATGCTCCGTATGGGACCTTATCCGACTTATTTGAAAGAGCGAATTCTCAGTTCTACCGGACATTTGAGCAACCGTGAAGCGGCAGAATTCCTTGTAACCCATTATTCACCTCGTTGGCGTTATGTTTGGCTCTGCCATTTGAGCAAAGACAATAATCACCCGGATTTAGCCTATAAAACAGTTGAGATGCGTTTGGGGGAGTTAGGCATTCGAGTAGGAGAGGATATACAGGTTATCCCTCTCAGGCGTAGTCTTCCTACAGGTATATTTCATCTTGGAACAGCAGGTAACTCTGTATCATCTGTGGCTACTGACATGGATTTGTTCCCTGTAGAGGAAAAGAGATAGAGAAGTTGATGAACTTTATGATCCTGTATACGATATGCCAGGATTTCCAGATTCCTTAATGTTTGAATAGGCGAAACTAAAAATCGCTGTAGGACTATATACTCTATACATGGTTCCTACAGCGATTTTCATAATCTAATCAAAATTGATACTATAGACAAGGATTATTCCCACTCAATTGTGCTAGGTGGTTTTGAGGAAATGTCATAGGTGACACGGTTAACTCCTTTTACCTTATTTATAATGTCATTGGATACTTTAGCCAGGAATTCATAGGGCAGGTGAGCCCAATCTGCTGTCATAGCATCTGTACTGGTTACGGCGCGTAAGGCTACGGCGCGTTCATAAGTGCGTTCGTCGCCCATCACACCAACACTTTGCACTGGCAATAGAATTACTCCTGCTTGCCAAACTTGATCATACAGTCCCCAATCACGCAAGCCTTGGATAAAGATATCATCGGCATCTTGTAGAATACGGACTTTTTCCGGAGTGATATCTCCCAAAATGCGTACTGCCAATCCTGGCCCCGGGAACGGGTGGCGAGTTATGAGATGTTCAGGCATTCCCAACTGACGGCCCACACGACGCACTTCGTCTTTAAAGAGCAAACGCAACGGTTCACAAAGTCTGAGATTCATCTTTTCGGGAAGACCTCCGACGTTATGATGGCTTTTGATAACAGTTCCAGTGATAGAAAGCGACTCGATGCAATCCGGATAAATAGTGCCTTGAGCCAGCCATTTTACATCCTTAATCTTATGGGCTTCTTCATCAAATACATCAATGAAGCCTTTGCCAATAATTTTTCGCTTCCTTTCCGGCTCTGTGACTCCGGCCAATTCTTTGAAGAATTTATGGCTGGCATCTACACCAATGACGTTGAGTCCTAGACATTCATAATCATGCAACACATTTTGGAACTCGTTCTTACGGAGCATGCCATGGTCCACAAAAATACAAGTAAGGTTTTTCCCGATCGCTTTATTCAGTAAGACGGCAGCCACTGACGAGTCTACACCGCCACTCAATCCTAACACGACTTTGTCATCACCCAGTTGTTCTTTCAGCTGTGCTACAGTACTTTCAATAAATGAGGCAGCGCTCCAGTCTTGTTTGCTTTTGCAAATATCTACGACGAAGTTGCGCAACATCTGAGTCCCGTCTTCGGTATGGTACACTTCCGGATGGAATTGTACTCCCCACAAGAGCTCGTTTTGAGCCTGATAGGCTGCAATCGCTACTTTGTCAGTCGAGGCAATGCATTTAAAATTGTCAGGAATTGCGGTGATAGTATCTCCATGGCTCATCCATACTTGTGAATTTTCACGCACATTCTTGAAAAGAGGGTTGTCTTTTTCAAAATGTGCCAAGTGTGCACGTCCATACTCGCGAGTTCCTGCCGGCTCTACACGTCCACCGTTGGTGTAAGCCATGTATTGTGCTCCGTAACATATTCCGAGGATAGGATATTTACCACGGATTTGGGTCAGGTCAATCTTGAAAGCACTCTCATCATAGACAGAAAAAGGACTTCCTGAAAGGATGACACCGATAACCGAAGGATCATCATGGGGAAATTTGTTATACGGCAGAATCTCACAATACGTGTTCATTTCGCGCACCCGGCGTCCGATAAGCTGGGTCGTCTGAGAACCGAAATCAAGAATAATGATCTTTTCTTGCATATTGTTTTAGTCTCTGGGTTTTATGAATAGATTGCAAAAGTAACAAAAAAATTGGATAGTACAGGAATAATGACAAAGAATTGAGTTGCTTCCTTTTCCTTGTGGGTAAAATGTTGCATTTAGGAGAAGTCGGTAGAAGCTGTCTTGGTCTGATGGAAATACAATTTAAAGGCTGATGATTGATTTGGGTTAAATCATCCTTCAACATTTAAAAAAGTTCTCTTAAAATATGAATTTAGAAAACAATTTCTTACTTTTGCAGCGCACTTCGATAAGGACGAGGTAGTGAATTAAACGAGAGTTTATTTCTAAACATTATAGAACCCTTAAAAGTTTAAACAAAATGATTAAAGTAGGTATTAATGGATTCGGACGTATCGGACGTTTCGTATTCCGCGCAGCTCAAACAAGAAACGATATTCAGATTGTAGGTATCAATGACCTCTGCCCGGTTGATTACTTGGCATATATGCTGAAATATGATACAATGCACGGTAAGTTTGATGGTACTATTGAAGCTGACGTTGAAAACAGCAAGCTGATTGTTAACGGAAAAGAAATCCGCGTAACAGCAGAAAGAAATCCGGCTGATTTGAAATGGAACGAAGTTGGTGCTGAATACGTAGTAGAATCTACTGGCTTGTTCTTGACCAAAGAGAAAGCTCAAGCTCACATCGAAGCTGGCGCAAAATATGTTGTAATGTCTGCTCCTTCGAAAGATGATACCCCGATGTTTGTTTGTGGTGTAAACGAAAAAACTTATGTAAAGGGTACTCAATTCGTTTCTAACGCTTCTTGTACAACCAACTGCTTGGCTCCGATTGCCAAGGTATTGAATGATAAATTCGGTATTGTGAATGGTTTGATGACTACTGTTCACTCTACTACTGCTACTCAGAAGACTGTTGACGGCCCGTCTTTGAAAGACTGGAGAGGTGGTCGTGCTGCTTCTGGCAATATCATCCCGTCATCAACCGGTGCTGCAAAGGCTGTAGGTAAGGTTATTCCTGAACTTAACGGTAAATTGACTGGTATCTCTATGCGCGTTCCGACTTTGGATGTTTCAGTTGTTGACTTGACTGTAAACTTGGCTAAGCCTGCATCTAAAGAGGCTATCTGCGCTGCCATGAAAGAAGCTTCTGAAGGTGAATTGAAGGGCGTTTTGGGTTACACTGAAGATGCAGTTGTTTCTTCTGACTTCTTGGGTTGCCCGTTGACTTCAATTTTCGATGCAAACGCTGGTGTTTATTTGACTGACACCTTCGTAAAAGTTGTTTCTTGGTATGACAATGAAATCGGTTACTCTAATAAGGTTCTTGATTTGATTGCTCACATGGCATCTGTAAACTGCTAATTTATTATTCGCAATTTGTTTTTAAATCAGGAGGGGTCGTGTCATAGAGTTGACATGGCCTCTCTTTTTTATATGGAGCGTATGGCAGATATTGATTTGCTAACTATAATAGGACCGACTGCTTCCGGAAAGACGGCGTTGGCTGCAGCTTTGGCATATCGGAAGGGGGCTGAAATTATCAGTGGCGATAGCCGGCAGGTGTATCGTGGAATGGATTTGGGTACTGGGAAAGATCTTGAGGACTATATTTTCGATAGCTTTCAAGTACCGTATCACCTTATTGATATAGTAGCCCCCGGATATAAATATAATGTGTTTGAATATCAGCGTGATTTTCTGTCAGTCTATGAAGGCATTCGCAATCGGGGAAAGCTGCCAATTTTATGTGGTGGTACCGGGATGTATATTGAGTCGGTTCTAAAGGGATATCGCCTTCTTCCTGTCCCAGAAAATCCGGAGCTTCGTGAGCGGTTGGCAAAATATTCTCTTACAGAACTGACAGACATTCTTTCTTCCTATAAAAAGCTCCATAATTCGACGGATGTAGATACGGTAAAGCGCGCGATTCGTGCTATTGAGATTGAAGAGTACTACAGAAATATGCCTGTTAAAGAAAGGGAATTTCCTGAACTGAAGAGTTTGATCATAGGGGTAGATATTGACCGGGAGTCACGTCGGGAGAAAATATCACGTCGTTTGCGTCAACGCTTGGAGGATGGCATGGTAGATGAGGTACGTCATTTGCTGGATCAAGGTGTTTCTCCAGAGGATCTTATGTATTATGGGTTAGAATATAAGTATCTTACCCAATATGTGATTGGAGAGTTGACCTACGAAGAGATGGTGCATGGATTAGAAATTGCAATTCATCAGTTTGCTAAGCGACAAATGACTTGGTTTAGGGGGATGGAACGTCGGGGATTTACAATCCATTGGATTAATGCGGCATTGACGATGGAAGAGAAGCTGGATAAGATAGAAGAGTTGTTACGTTAGTTGAGAATTGAAAGGTCTCCAAAATTAAATCTTTCAATCCTCAACTGATAGTTTATCCGATTTTGCTTATCTTTTTAAGCTTGTCTTCATTGATGATTTTAATTTTTCTCCCGTCTATGATAATTAATTTCTCTGTAGAGAAGTTGGATAGTGTACGGATGGCATTGGATGTAGTCATATTTGACAAGTTGGCCAGGTCTTCTCGGGAGAGGTAGATGCTCAATGTGCATCCATCTTCTTCTACACCGTAGCAGTCCTTTAGAAAGAGAAGAGACTCAGCCAGTCGTCCCCGTATGTGTTTTTGTGTCAAGTTGACGGTGCGTTCGTCTGCGATACCTAAGTCTGTAGCTAACTGATGGATAAAGAACATGGCCAGGCGGTTGTTTTCCATGACCATGTGATTGATGACATCCATCGGGATATGGCAGATGAGTGACGGCTCAAAAGCAGCAGCGGCTGTTACAAAATTTCCTCCAGAAAAGTAGGCACGATAAGCAAAGTATTCTACAGGTTTGATGACTCTGATTATTTGGCTGCGTCCACCAACACCATCTTTGTAGATTTTGACTTTGCCGTTAAGCAGACACAGCATGTGAGTAGGAGTTTCTCCTTCACAATAGATCGTCTCATTCTTTTTGTATTTTTGGATGGTGAAGTTCTGCCTCAAAGTGACGCGTTCTTCATCAGTGAGAAGCGTCCATATATCAGCAATACTTTCAATGATTTCTGCTTCTGTGATATCTTTTTTAGCCATATCTGTGTTACAAAACTATGTTATAGGGCACAAAAATAGCAAAAACTTTAGCTTCTCAATCTTTCTAAACGACAAGAAAAAGTGTTCCATTCTCTATTTATAGATAAATTAACGTAAATTCTGACTTATAGGAGTGTCACCTTCAGTCTTTTCTATATTTTTGCTACTACATGAGGCTTTTATAAGCTTTAAGTGACACAAATGTCTCTTTAAATTGGTCGAAAAGTGCGACGCTTGCTACATATTTGTTGGCTCCTGTGGTTCGTAATTGTTTCGTTAAGAGGGCAAACGACCTTACAACCTCAACTGGGTGAGCCTTTGACGGGCGACTCCATCATTCATAATGTGGTGGCGTCTGCCGATTGGTATGCACGCATTGTGGGAGACTATCGGGCAGACCTCTATGTAAAAGGGCATTTCAAGGCATATCGTCGTAATATACTTTTACGGGTTGTCCCTTCCATGTTCCGGTTTGATAAGGGGGTAAAAGATTATATCATAGAATCAAAGAATGAAGTACATTATTCTGCTCCCGATATCTATGATGTTAAAGTACAGGCACTGACCGGAACATTTCGCCGTAATAATGGAGAAGTGGGTAACGCCATGAAGTATTTTAATATGAATATCTATTCCAATGATTTGTTGCCTGACAAACTGATTTCCCCTTTTACTTCAAATGGACACCGTTACTACTACTATATTCTTGATTCGATTTTTACGGAGCGCACTCCTGTGGAATATAAAGTACTCCTTGTTCCTCGTTATAAAAGCAATCAGTTGGTAAATGGCTATGTTACGGTGCGTGACCGTAGCTGGACTGTATCCGAAGGCTATATGGCTGGACAAGTCGATCAGGTCAAGTTTAAGGTTCGCGTCAAAATGGGAGCGGAAGGTAGTGAGATGTATCTTCCTCAGCGGATAGATGTCAAAATGCTTTTCAACTTTATCGGCAATAAAATAGGTGCCGACTATACGGCTTTATATACCTATAAGGACATAAAGCTTTCCGGTTCGTTACCTGAAACATTACCTCGTAAACGTGACTACAATTTGTCAGACCTATATCGTTTGAGTGTAAATACGGATACGACTAACACGCATATTGCTAATATGGATACCTTGCGTCCGATTCCTTTGACTGGCATTGAGAAGCGTTTATATGACGTATTTGCTGAGCGCGAAGAATATCGGCGTAATACTCCTCCCGAGCCAAAGTCGAAAAGTCGGGTGTTTTGGGGGGAAGTAGGAGACATGTTGATTAGCGATTATACCTTCCGTTTCAATGATTTGACGAGTGTGAAGTTCTATCCGTTACTGAATCCTTTGCAACTTCGCTATAGCCATTCGAACGGAGTGTCTTATGTACAGCGGTTCAAATACAATCAGTATTATGCGAATGGGCGAAGCCTGTATGTGTCGCCGCGTATTGGCTACTATTTTCGGCATAAGGAATTTTTTTGGCGGTGTGATGCAGACTTTACCTACTATCCGGAGAAACTGGGGCGTATAACCCTACACATGGGTAATGGAAACCGGATCTACAGCAACGAAGTAGTGGACCGGCTGGATTTACCTTCGGACAGCGTGCTGGATTTTAACAAACTGAAACTTGATTACTTTAAGGATTTGTATGTACAGCTCAGTAATGACATTGAAATAACCAATGGGTTACTGCTAAGTGTCGGCTTGTCTTATCACCGTCGTACTTTGGTTGACAAAGTCAATTTGTACAATCCCGACTTACAACAATATTTGTCAGGTAAACTTCGTGACACGTATTCAAGTTTTGCCCCTCGTATTCGTGTGGAGTGGACTCCTGGACAGTATTACTATATGGATGGACATAGAAAGGTCAATTTATATTCTCATTACCCGACGTTTTCAGTCGATTGGGAACGAGGTATACAGGGCGTATTCGGTAGTAGTGGAAAGTATGAGCGTATAGAGTTGGATATGCAGCAGAAATTCCGTTTCGGAGGCATTCGATATCTTTCTTACCGAGTCGGATGTGGGGCATTTACGGATCAGGAAGATATGTATTTTGTAGACTTCTTTAATCTGCGTAGAAACAATCTCCCGGACGATTGGAATGATGATTTGGGGGGAACTTTTCAGCTGCTTGATTCTCGTTGGTATAACTGGTCTAATAAGTATGTACGCGGACACGTGTCCTACGAGACTCCTTTTCTCGTATTTCGTCATTTGAGGAAATATGTAAATCTTATTGAATCGGAGAGACTTTATGGTGGAGTCTTACTTATGCCACGCTTGTTGCCTTATATTGAGGTGGGTTATGGCATTGGAACCCATATTTTTGATTGTGCGGCATTCGTTAGTTTTGTCAATGGAAAATACGAATCATTCGGCTGTAAATTTGCTTTTGAATTATTTCGCTGATTGATTACTCCAGTTAGCATATGTATACTCTTATTGGGTGTTAATTTGTATATTTCTATCCAAATGGTCGTTTTTTCGAAAATAAATCCAGTCCTTTTCTTTTTTTTATATGAAAATTGTTACTTTTGAACACTCCTACATGACGGGAGAAAAATAATATTGATTTACGAAAATGAATTCGAGAACCTTAAAATATAAGCTATGAGTTATTTGAGATTTGACAAGACTCTGATGACCAATTTGGAGGAATCTTTGCCCAGAGAGATATTGCGGACCAATCGTTCGGGTGCGTATCATTGCTCGACGATTGTGGATTGTAATACGCGCAAGTATCACGGTCTGCTGGTAATACCGGTTCCTGAATTGGATGATGAAAACCATGTCCTGCTATCATCTCTTGATGAAACGGTGGTACAGCATGGTGCAGAGTTCAATCTTGGGCTTCATAAATACCAAGGAAACAATTTCAGTCCTAAAGGACATAAGTACATTCGGGAGTTTGACTGCGAAAAAGTGCCGACAACGTTTTACCGCGTTGGTGGCGTTGTGTTGAAGAAAGAGAAGGTGTTCGTTCATCATGAGAATCGCATTCTGATTCGCTATACATTGGTTGATGCCCATTCAGACACAATATTACGGCTTCGGCCATTTTTGGCTTTCCGCAGTGTACGGCAGTTTACTCACGAAAATGCACAAGCCAGTCGCGATTATCAGCAGGTAGAGAATGGCATTAAAACATGCATGTATCCGGGATATCCGGAATTACACATGCAGTTTAGCAAACCTGTGGACTATCACTTTGATCCCAACTGGTATAAGAATATAGAATATCCCAAAGAGCAGGAGAGAGGTTATGCAGCAAATGAAGACCTCTACGTTCCCGGTTATTTTGAGATGCCTATAAAGAAAGGAGAGAGCATTATATTCTCCGGTGGAATTGCTCCGGCTGATATAGCAACTCTTGGAACCGTTTTCCAAACAGAGGTAGACAAACGTATTCCGCGCGACAGTTTTCTCCATTGCTTATATAACTCTGCCCACCAGTTCCATAACCGTCAGGGTGACAAACGTTATATTTTGGCTGGATATCCCTGGTTCAAATGTCGTGCTCGCGACATGTTTGTTTCTTTGCCGGGCTTGACATTGGCAATTGAAGAAAATTCAGTGTTTGATGAAATCATGAACACGGCCCGTGAAGCTATTTACGAGTATATTGAGGATCGTCCGTCGACCTGCAAAATCAGTGAGATGGAACAGCCAGACGTGTTGTTATGGGCTATTTGGGCGTTGCAGCAATATGCTAAAATGCTTTCGCGTGAACAATGCCGGGACAAGTACGGTAAATTGATAGAAGACATTATAGAATATATCCGGAATGGCAAACATGTCAATCTGTTCCTGCATGATAACGGGCTTCTATATACGAATGGTATCGAACGACCGGTGACTTGGATGAATTCCACTGTCAACGGACGTCCTGTAATTCCACGTACAGGTTATATAGTAGAAATAAATGCTTTGTGGTATAACGCCTTAAAATTCACGGCAGACCTGGTGCGTGAAGGTGGTAATCCGACCTATGCCGATACGCTGGATGCATTGGCAGCTACGGCTGGAAACTCGTTTGTTGAAGTGTTCCTGAATGAACACGGGTATTTGTTTGACTATGTTGACGGGACGATGATGGACTGGAGTGTACGCCCGAACATGATTTTCCCGGTAGCCTTCGATTACTCTCCTTTGTCACTTCCACAGAAAAAAGGAATTTTGGATATTGTCACTCGCGAATTGCTTACTCCTAAAGGACTACGTTCTCTGAGTCCTAAGAGTGGAGGTTATAATCCTAACTATGTGGGACCACAGACACAACGTGATTATGCTTACCATCAAGGTACAGCTTGGCCCTGGTTGGAAGGTTTCTATCTGGAAGCTTACATGAAGATACATAAGATGAGCGCCATCTCCTTTATAGAACGACAACTCATAGCCTATGAGGATGAGATGAACCTTCATTGTATTGGTACAATACCCGAATTATTTGACGGGAATCCTCCTTTTAAAGGTCGAGGCGCTGTGTCTTTTGCCATGAATGTGGCTGAACTGTTGCGTATCCTCAAGCTGTTGACTAAATATAACCAAATGTATAACGAATCATTAAAGGAGGAATAGAACTATGAAAGTATTAATGTTTGGTTGGGAATTTCCTCCTCACATCCTTGGAGGACTGGGTACAGCAAGTTATGGTCTGACAAAGGGACTGGCCCAACAATCTGACATGGAAATCACCTTCTGCATCCCTAAACCGTGGGGTGATGAAGATCAAAGCTTTTTACGTATCATAGGTATGAACAGTGTCCCTATTGTATGGCGTGATGTACAATGGGACTATGTAAAAGGCCGTGTAGGTTCCTATATGGATCCGCAGTTGTATTATGATTTGCGAGACCATATTTATGCCGACTTCAATTATATGAACACCAACGACTTGGGCTGTTTGGAATTCTCCGGACGCTACCCGGATAATTTGCACGAGGAGATTAATAACTATTCCATCGTGGCAGGTGTTGTGGCACGTCAACAGCAGTTTGATATCATTCACTCGCACGATTGGCTGACTTATCCGGCAGGTATTCATGCCAAGCAGGTATCGGGGAAGCCTCTTGTTATCCATGTACATGCAACTGATTTCGACCGAAGCCGTGGTAATGTGAATCCGACTGTATATGCCATTGAGAAGAATGGTATGGATCATGCAGACCACATTATGTGTGTGAGCGAACTGACGCGACAGACTGTTATCAATAAATACTTCCAGGATCCGCGTAAAGTATCTACCGTACATAATGCAGTTTCTCCTTTGTCGGATGAAATCCAGGCTATTGTTCCGCAGAAGTTCCCACATGAGAAGCTGGTGACTTTCCTGGGCCGTATCACGATGCAGAAGGGACCGGAATATTTTGTGGAGGCAGCGAACATGGTTCTTCAGCGCACACATAATATTCGTTTTGTTATGGCGGGTAGCGGAGACATGATGAATGCCATGATACAGCTGGTAGCTGAACGTGGCATTGCGGATCGTTTCCATTTCCCGGGTTTCCAGAAGGGGAAACAGGTTTATGAATGTCTGAAGGCAAGCGATGTGTATATAATGCCTTCCGTATCGGAGCCATTTGGTATCTCACCGTTGGAAGCCATGCAATGTGGTGTGCCCTCAATCATCTCCAAGCAGTCGGGGTGTGCTGAGATTCTTGATAAGTGTATTAAAGTGGACTATTGGGATATTCATGCCATGGCAGATGCCATTTATTCACTTTGTACCAACCAGTCACTCTATGAATATCTTAAGGACGAAGGGAAGAAAGAAGTCGATGCCATTACTTGGGAGAAAGTGGGAGTGAAGATTCGTGGAATCTACGAACAAGTGATAAGAAATAGCTGACAACACATATCAAAAACACACGAAGATTATGAAAACAATTTGCCTTTATTTCGAAATACATCAGATTATCCATTTAAAACGGTACCGTTTTTTTAATATTGGTACCGACCATTATTACTACGATGATTATGAAAATGAACGTTCCATTACAGAAGTAGCTGAACGTTCCTACATCCCGGCCTTGAAGACGCTCATTGAGATGGCGCGTGAGCACGGCGACTATTTCAAAGTTGCAATTTCAATTTCCGGTGTAGCTTTGGAACAATTGGAAATTCATGCGCCCATGGTCATCGAACTTTTGCACCAGCTCAACGGGACCGGATGCTGTGAGTTCCTGGCGGAGCCTTATTCGCATGGTTTGTCTTCACTGGCTAATGAAGAGTGTTTCCGGGCTGATTTGGAACGTATGCGCAAGAAAGTGCGTCAGCTTTTCGGACAGACGCCTAAAGTATGCCGCAATTCCAGCTTGATTTATTCGGATGAGATTGGTGCTATTGTTGCCGATATGGGATTCAAGGGCATGTTGACAGAAGGAGCTCGTCATATTTTGGGTTGGAAGAGTCCTCACTATCTCTATCACTGCAATATGAATCCGAATCTGAAACTTCTGTTGCGTGATTATAAACTTTCAGATGATATCAGCCTGCGTTTCTCTAATTCCGAGTGGAATGAGTATCCGTTGTTTGCAGATACTTATATGAACTGGATTGAAGCACTGCCCGAAGAAGAACAAGTCATCAATATCTTTATGGAACTGTGCGCTTTGGGCATCTACCAGCCGTTGTCATCAAATATACTTGATTTTATCAAGGCGCTTCCGGCAGTGGCTAAAGAGCGGGGCATTACCTTCTCGACACCGACAGAACTTTGCACCAAGTTGCACTCTGTAGCTCCTCTTGATGTCGCTTATCCGATGTCTTGGGTGGATGAAGAGCGTGATATCAGTTGCTGGCTGGGTAATGTCATGCAACGTGAAGCTTTCAACAAATTGTACAGTGTAGCAGAACGGGTACATTTGTGCGATGACCGTCGCATTAAGCAGGACTGGGATTATCTGCAAGCAAGTAACAACTTCCGCTTTATGACAACCAAGCATACGGGCTTGACGATGAACCGTGGTATTTATGATTCTCCCTATGATGCATTTACTAACTACATGAATATTCTGGGTGACTTTATCCGTCGCGTCAATGCTCTCTATCCGGCTGATATGGATAACGAGGAACTCAATGCTCTGTTGACAACCATCCGTAACCAAGATGAAGAAATCTCAGCATTGAAGAAGGAGGTAGAGAATTTGCAGATGAAGCTGCCTAAGGCTGAACAGCCGGTCCCGTCAACTGAAGAGACGGCTGAAAAACCGGCAGCTAAAAAGCCGCGCAAAGCTTCCACTCGGAAGACTACTACGAAAAAGGACTAGATAGAGGTTAGCCGTCTTTTCTGATGACAACCTGTAAGGACAGATACTTAACTATGAACTTCGGGGGCGGGCCATGGTGTCCGCCTCTGTTATTTATACGTTGTCCCTCATGAAGTCGGCTCCAATCTTTTATTCTTCTTTCAAAAAGTTCTACTTTTGTAACATCAATTCATCAAAATACAAATCATTATGACAAAGAAAATCCTTTTGTTAGGCTCTGGAGAGCTGGGTAAAGAGTTTGTGATTGCAGCTCAACGGCTCGGCCAGTACGTCATTGCCTGTGATTCCTATGCCGGTGCACCCGCCATGCAAGTGGCCGATGAGTGTGAAGTCTTTGATATGCTCGATGGTGACAGCCTCATGGAAGTAGTCAACAGACATAAACCGGATATCATTGTTCCTGAAATTGAAGCGATACGTACAGAACGTCTTTATGATTGTGAAAAGGAAGGCATACAGGTGGTTCCCAGTGCCCGCGCTGTCAACTTTACCATGAACCGTAAGGCAATCCGTGACCTTGCAGCTCAGGAATTAGGACTACGTACTGCCCGTTATTTTTACGCGAAGAGTCTCGAAGAATTGCGTGAGGCTGCCGCCAAGATCGGATTCCCGTGTGTTGTAAAACCATTGATGTCTTCATCTGGTAAAGGACAATCCATAGTGAAGAGTGCGGATGAACTAGAACATGCATGGGAATATGGTTGTAATGGAAGCCGTGGTGACATCAAGGAGCTTATTATTGAAGAATTTATCCGTTTTGATAGCGAAATCACTTTGCTTACTGTGACCCAACGCGAGGGACGTACGCTTTTCTGTGCCCCCATTGGACACGTCCAGAAGGGAGGGGACTATCGGGAGAGTTTTCAACCGGCACCCATCTCATCTGAGCATCTGAAAGAAGCTGAAGAGATGGCTGATAAAGTGACCTGTGCCTTAGGAGGCGCCGGTTTGTGGGGCGTGGAATTTTTCCTGAGTCATGACAAGGGCGTCTATTTCTCTGAATTATCGCCGCGACCACACGACACAGGAATGGTTACGCTCGCCGGTACACAAAATCTGAATGAATTTGAATTGCATTGTCGTGCCGTACTGGGATTGCCTATTCCGGCGATAACTCAAGAACGTATGGGAGCAAGTGCTGTTATCCTGTCGCCGATAGCTTCAAAAGAGAAACCGCGTTATGAAGGAGAGGCTGATGCTTTGTCAGAACCCTGTACGGACTTACGTATCTTCGGTAAGCCGTACACCAAGCTTAATCGCCGTATGGGAGTGGCACTTTGTTATGCTCCCCTTGGAAGCAATCTGACTGATTTGCGGGAGAAATGTAAGGCGACAGCCGCAAAGGTGAAAGTATTCTGATAAATTATACGGCTTATCAGGCAGCATCTGCATGACAGACGTATGAATTTTGAAACTGTATGAGTGACATAAGTAGATATATGGATACTTGTGTCACTCGTTTTGCTGAAGACGTAGTGGGCGTCGATTTCAAGCGAAAAACAAGATATTGGCAGAAAGCTTGGATTTGGCTGATTCTGCTTGACAGGGTTATCCGAATAGTCTATTTCTGCTAGCAGGTAATAGGAAAACTCCGGACAAAGTGCAAATAAAGTATTAATTTATATTAGTTATTGCCTTCTTTTTGGATGTATTATTTCAGAAAACTTAATAATTTATAGCCATAAAAAGTCGAAATCGTAGGGACGAATTTGATGATTCCCCGGCACGGAATTAAAAAATGCGACGACGAATGGATGAGTTTTTGCCTGTATAATGCCAAAAATGATATCAGGAAGAGGCAAAAAAGGGAGAACGAAGATGGCCTGGGTGGGTTTTCTCTTCTGGAAGCTGCGTGGACTATGAATCCTGAAAACTGATAAAATGATATCCTCAAGCGGGCAGGTGTGTCGCCAATGTACCTCTGTCAACTCAAAGCTGACTACAGGAGCTGGAAAGGGAAATTATAACTTTCAATATGTAGATAGGCACTCAAGTAAAGAGCCCTGCTTTACTCACCAATTCGTTCCTAGGCACGTGGACGGAATGTTAGTAACATCCCATTTGACATTTTGCTATTTCTTCATCAGGTACAGGAATATATCTTGAGTTCTTTATCCTCCGTTTCATTTCTTGTCATGTTATTGTAAAACATGGATACTCGGGTTCATGAGAGAAATAGGGAGGGGAAGAAGAGAAAACACGATACAAGTGTCGAATCGTGGAGGGAATATCCTTTTATATGTTAAAAGCGAAAGAAAAACTAGCTTTAATACGTGGAAAAACTTAGGATATATTAATAGATAAAAGTCACTAAAATAATAAGGTATATAGCAAAGTGTTAGTTGAATATACTTTATTCATGTCCTAAAGGTAAGTATATATAGCAAGTGGAAAAATGAAAGTTAAGGGCATATACTTCATGTTTATTTTTTCTAAAAATGGTTTGCTTAAGGTAGCTTTATGGGAGAAATTTTTTCTATCTTTGAACTCGATAACGAAAAATTGATTCATTAATAATAAAAGATTGCTTATGTCACAACTAGTAGGACATATTTCGCAAGTTATCGGTCCGGTAATCGATGTCCTTTTTGAAGGAAAAGACGTGGATGCCGAATTGCGTCTCCCACGCATCCATGATGCTTTGGAGATTAAGCGTCCCGATGGTCGTATCTTGGTGGTTGAAGTACAACAACACATCGGAGAAGACACGGTGCGTACTGTCGCAATGGACCGTACCGACGGCTTGCGAAGAGGTATGGAGGTTGTCCCCACAGGACTGCCTATTACAATGCCGGTGGGTGAGCAGGTGAAAGGACGTATGATGAACGTCACCGGTGACCCTATCGACGGTATGAAAGAGCTGGATCGTCATGGTGCTTATCCTATTCACCGCGAGCCTCCTAAGTTTGAAGAGCTGTCAACGAGCCGTGAAGTGCTCTACACAGGTATCAAAGTCATCGACCTTCTTGAACCTTATGCAAAAGGTGGTAAGATTGGTCTGTTCGGAGGTGCCGGCGTGGGTAAGACGGTACTTATTATGGAGCTCATCAACAACATTGCCAAAGGACATAACGGTTTCTCAGTGTTTGCCGGTGTCGGTGAACGTACCCGTGAAGGTAACGACTTGTTGCGGGAAATGATTGAGTCAGGCGTTATCCGCTATGGTAAGGAGTTCGAAGAAGGAATGGAACGTGGCGAGTGGGATCTTTCGAAGGTAGATTATTCGGAGGTGAACAAGTCACAGGCAACATTGGTGTATGGCCAGATGAATGAGCCCCCCGGTGCACGTTCCTCTGTGGCTCTGTCCGGACTGACCATCGCCGAATCTTTCCGTGATCAAGGTGGAAAGGATGGCAAGTCCAGTGATATCCTCCTCTTTATTGATAATATCTTCCGTTTCACTCAGGCAGGTTCTGAGGTGTCGGCTTTATTGGGTCGTATGCCTTCTGCCGTGGGTTATCAAC
Source organism: Mediterranea sp. ET5 (assembly GCF_023337025.1). Taxonomy (NCBI): domain Bacteria; kingdom Pseudomonadati; phylum Bacteroidota; class Bacteroidia; order Bacteroidales; family Bacteroidaceae; genus Mediterranea; species Mediterranea sp. ET5. Next base: position 102,076 of record NZ_JAMBLN010000011.1, read on the forward strand.
CGACTTTGGCTACAGAAATGGGACAGATGCAGGAGCGTATCACTTCTACAAAGAATGGTTCTATCACATCTGTGCAAGCTGTGTATGTACCTGCCGATGACTTGACAGACCCTGCTCCTGCCACAACATTTACCCACCTGGATGCAACCACTGTGTTAAGCCGTAAGATTACAGAATTGGGAATTTATCCGGCTGTAGACCCGTTGGAATCAACTTCCCGTATTCTTGACCCGCTTGTAGTCGGAAATGAGCATTACGAAACTGCACAACGTGTAAAGCAAATTTTGCAGCGTAACAAGGAACTTCAGGATATCATCTCTATTTTGGGTATGGATGAATTGTCTGAAGAAGACCGCATCACGGTTAACCGCGCTCGTCGTGTACAACGTTTCCTGTCGCAACCGTTTACTGTGGCTGAGAAATTTACGGGCGTTCCAGGTGTAATGGTGCCTATTGCCGATACAATCAAGGGATTCAAGATGATTCTTGATGGTGAAGTTGACCACTTGCCTGAACAGGCATTCTTGAATGTCGGTACAATTGAGGATGCTATTGAGAAAGGAAACCGTCTGTTGGCTGCTGCCAAGCAAAGTAATGACTGATTATGGAAACGAAAAACTTGCATTTAGTGATTGTTTCGCCTGAAAAGACATTGTTCAAAGGTGAAGTTACTGATGTGACATTGCCGGGATCACAAGGAATATTTATGGTATTGCCCAAGCATGCTCCTCTGATTTCGTCGCTTGAGAAAGGTACGCTCACTTATACTACAGCGGAAGGCGAACAGTCACTGGAAATTACAGGAGGTTTCGTGGAAGTAAGGAAAAATGAGGTGTCAGTTTGTGTAGAACAATAATCGGCGAGTGCTATGTTGTCAAAAGTAAAAAGAATATTTATCATTTCTTTGACTTTGCTGATGCTGGCATTCGGATGGGGTGGAGCCATGATATTCCATCATTTCTTTGAGGAATCCTATTCGCCCTATTATCCGCTGATTCCCTTGTTCTTTTATGTGTTCGGACTTATTTTTATCTATTTGTTCGAATATATGCACAAGCACATGCCTGACAAATCTTTGATGGTATATGTCATTAATAAGGGAGCCAAACTACTTATTGGACTGGTGTTCATGGTGCTTTATGGAATGTTTATTGGCATTCACACGAAAGCTTACTTATGGACATTCCTTATCTATTATGTCATATATCTGATATTTGAAAGTTGTTTTTTCCTCCGTTTTGAGATGGAAATGAAAAAAGTGAATAAGAAACAATGAAACTATTACGCCATTTTGGACTATTTCTGTTAGCCTGTCTCTTGGGTATCATGCCATTGCATGCAGCAGGAGAGGAGGTAGCCGGAGAAAAAAGTACGGTAGACGTACAGGAAATCGTCTTTGGTCACATTCGTGATGCCTATGAGTGGCATTTGTTTACTTTGGGCGAAAAGCATGTGTCCATTCCACTTCCTGTGATTGTCTACAGTCAGACCACAGGATGGCATGCCTTTTCATCTTCAAGGTTAGGACACGGGGCTGAATATGAAGGTTTCCATATAGCTTCTGAAGGTAGCTACGCCGGTAAGGTAGTTGAAACTACTCCCGACGGACAGGAAGTCCGTCCATTGGATATATCAATTACCAAGACTGCTTTGTCTTTGATGATTAACAGCTTGTTGCTGGTTCTTATCATGGTCGGCGTTGCGCGTTGGTACAAGAACCGCAAACCCAGTTCCGAAGCCCCCAAAGGTTTCGTAGGCTTCATGGAAATGTTTGTGATGATGATTCATGACGATGTGATTGTGAGTTGTGTAGGAAAGGATTACAAGCGTTTTGCTCCTTATCTGCTCACAGCCTTCTTCTTTATCTTCATCAACAACCTTATGGGACTGGTGCCGATTTTTCCGGGCGGCGGCAATGTAACAGGCAATATTGCCATTACCTTGTTCCTGGCCTTGATGACCTTCCTGGCTGTAAATATCTTCGGAACAAAGGAATATTGGAAAGAGATATTCTGGCCTGATGTTCCCACGTGGCTGAAAGTGCCTGTTCCCTTCATGCCTGTTATCGAGTTGTTCGGTGTCTTTACAAAACCTTTTGCATTGACAGTCCGTCTGTTTGCTAACATCATGGCCGGTCATGCCATCATCCTGTCATTGGTGTCCATCATCTTTATCACTGCATCTTTGGGTGCCGTGTTAAGTACTTCGATGACCATTCTATCTGTGCTGTTCTCCATCTTTATGTCTTGCCTGGAGATATTGGTTGCCTTCATTCAAGCTTATGTCTTTACGATGTTGTCAGCCGTATTTATCGGTCTTTCAAGAGTACGTCATGAAGAACATGCCTGATTAAATCATTTAAAGCATTAGAGAAATAAAACTTAGTAATAAACTTAAAAACTGAAAATTATGTTGTCTTTAATTATGTTGCAAGCTGCAGCTGCAGGTCTTTCACAATTGGGTGCCGCAATCGGCGCAGGTTTAGCTGCTATTGGTGCTGGTATTGGTATTGGTAAAATCGGTGGTTCTGCCATGGAAGCCATCGGTCGCCAACCGGAAGCAGCCGGCGACATCCGTATGAATATGATTATTATTGGTGCCTTGATTGAAGGTGTAGCATTGTTTGCCGTTATCATCTGTCTGTTGGCTCTCTACGCATAACTCTAAACGAGGCTTAGTTTATGGAACTACTTACACCGGATTTCGGTACGTTCTTTTGGATGCTGGTGTCCTTCATCATCGTCTTTGTCATATTGGCTAAATTCGGCTTTCCCGCATTGGTCAATATGGTAAATGAGCGTAAGCAATACATTGACGATTCGTTGAAGTCGGCACGTGAAGCCAATGAGAAACTATCGCATATCAAAGAAGAAAGTGAATCCATTTTGGTTGAAGCCCGCAAAGAGCAAGCACGTATCCTGAAGGAAGCCATGGACACTCGTACGCAAATCGTCAACGAAGCGCGTGACAAGGCCAAGGCTGAAGGAGGGCGTTTGTTGGAAGAAGCGCGTAAACAAATCCAGAAAGAAAAAGATGATGCCATCCGCGATATCCGTAAACAGGTGGCAGAGTTGTCGGTAGAAGTTGCTCAAAAGGTTCTTCGTAAACAACTCTCGAGCGAGGTGGAACAAAATGGAATGATCGAACGCATGCTCGATGAAGTTTCCGATTCTAAAAAGTAATGAGCCATGAACATAGGAGTAATCTCAAACCGCTATGCAAAAGCATTGTATCAGTATGCCGCTGAAGGTCAATGTGAGAAACAAGTCTATCGTGAAATGATGACTTTGGCTGACAGCTATCTGCAAGTACCCGCTTTGCGTAAGGCGCTGGATAATCCTTTGCTTTCGGTGGCTGAAAAGACTGATTTGCTTTGCAATGCTTGTGGAGGCAAAGTCAGTCCGCAGACCAAGCGTTTTTTCATGTTGGTCCTTACAGAGCACCGTGAGAAGTTCATGCAGTTCATGGCTGTTGCTTACATAGACCTTTATCGCAAGAAACACAACATCCTTATCGGACGGTTGATTACGGCGATACCGGTCAGTAAAGAAATCGAAGACCGCATGAGAGCCATGATTGTAAAAGGTACTCAAGCAACTGTCGAATTTGAGACACAGGTGGAGCCTTCCATCGAAGGTGGATTCATCCTTGATGTAGACTTCAACAGACTGGATGCCAGTGTGGCTACACAGTTCAAACGTGTTCATCGGCAGTTTATGGAGAAGAATAGAAGAATTGTATAATTAAACAAGTAAACATGTCTGAAAATATAAAACCCAGCGAAGTCTCCAGTGTCTTGCTTGAGCAGTTGAAAGGCATTGATACCAGCCTTCGGTTTGAGGAGGTGGGTACGGTGCTTCAGGTAAGCGATGGCGTAGTCCGTATCTATGGACTTCGTAACGCCGAGGCTGAAGAACTACTTGAGTTTGAAAATGGAGTAAAAGCCATCGTGATGAACTTGGAGGAGGACAATGTGGGCGCCGTGTTGCTCGGACCGACTGATAAGATTAAGGAAGGTATGGTTGTGAAGCGTACCGGACGTATTTCTTCCATTCTGGTGAGCGAGAACATGTTGGGCCGCGTTGTGAATCCTTTGGGCGAACCCCTTGATGGCGAGGGTGAGATTGGTGGCGAGATGATTGAGATGCCACTTGAGCGTAAATCGCCTGGTGTCATTTTCCGTCAGCCTGTAACTGAACCCTTGCAGACTGGCTTAAAAGCAGTAGACTCCATGATTCCTATTGGTCGTGGGCAGCGTGAGCTGATCATCGGCGACCGCCAGACGGGAAAAACATCTATTGCAATTGACACGATCATCAACCAACGTGCCAACTATGAAGCCGGGAAACCTGTTTATTGCATCTATGTGGCAGTAGGTCAAAAAGGCTCCACCGTGGCCAATATTGTAAACGTTTTGCGCGAAAAAGGCGCCATGCCTTATACAGTGGTGGTTTCGGCTACAGCTGCTGACCCTGCTGCATTGCAGTATTTTGCACCCTTTGCCGGTGCCGCCATCGGTGAATATTTCCGTGATACAGGCCGACACGCATTGGTTGTCTACGATGACTTGTCCAAACAAGCGGTTGCCTATCGTGAAGTTTCATTGATTCTGCGTCGTCCCTCCGGACGTGAAGCTTATCCGGGAGATATCTTCTACCTGCACTCCCGTCTGTTGGAGCGTGCTGCGAAAGTAATCCAACAGCAGGAAGTGGCAGAACAGATGAACGACCTTCCGGCAAGTTTGAAGGGACGTGTCAAGGGAGGCGGTTCACTAACCGCATTGCCTATTATCGAAACACAGGCAGGAGACGTCTCGGCATATATCCCGACTAACGTCATCTCTATTACCGATGGTCAGATATTCTTGGAGACTGACTTGTTCAACCAAGGTTTCCGTCCTGCGATCAATGCCGGTATATCTGTATCTCGTGTGGGTGGTAGTGCTCAGATCAAAGCAATGAAGAAAGTAGCCGGAACCTTGAAAATAGACCAGGCTCAGTATCGTGAATTGGAAGCATTCTCCAAATTCAGTAGTGATGTCGATCCGGTAACAGCAATGGCACTCGATCGTGGACGTAAGAATAATCAATTGCTTATTCAGCCTCAGTATTCACCGATGCCAGTGTCTGAACAGATTGCCATCCTTTACTGCGGAACGAAGGGGCTGATGAAGGATATTGAGGTGAGTCAGGTTCATGAATTCCAGGATGCCTTTCTGGAGAATTTGCGGGCAGCCCACCAGAAAGATGTGCTGGATGTGCTTGCAACAGGTGTAATAAATGATGATGTAACCAAGATTATCACAGACGTTGCAGCAGCCATTTGTCTGAAATTAAAACGATAAGTTATGGCTTCACTGAAAGAGATAAAAGGAAGAATAGGATCAGTGCAGAGTACGTTGAAGATAACATCTGCAATGAAGCTTGTCGCGTCGACCAAACTGCGACGGGCACAGACTGCTATTGAGAATATGCTTCCTTACGACCGACAGCTGAGCACCATCCTGCATAACTTCCTGGCAAGTGGCGTGACGGTGGAATCTCCTTTCACCGAAGAACGTCCTGTCGAACGTGTGGCAGTGGTGGTGGTAGCGTCGAATTCCAGTCTCTGTGGCGGATTTAACAGCAATATTATCCGCAAAGCTGACAGTGTGCTGGCTGATTACGTGCATAAGCTGGGGAAAGACCGGCTGCTGGTATTTCCTGTCGGACGTAAGGTTGCTCAGGCACTGGGTAAACGTTTTGATTTGAGCGAAGATTTCAAGATGATTGGTGATAAGCCGGCTTATAAACAAGCTTCGGAATTGGCCGAACACCTGATGAATCTTTTTCTTCAAAAAGAAATAGACAGGGTTGAGCTTATCTATACGCATTATAAATCAACTTCTACACAAATCGTGACCCATGAAACGTTTCTTCCATTAGCTCTCAATTCCGGTAGTGAAGGGGAGGAGAGTGCTTCGGCTCAAGATTATATTGTTGAGCCTTCTCCGGAAGAACTGGTTGCACGATTGCTGCCTAAGACTTTGAGAATGAAGATTTATACAATCTTGTTGGATTCAAATGCTTCAGAGCATGCAGCGCGTACAGTGGCAATGCAACAGGCTACCGATAATGCAAACGAGTTGTTACAAGAGCTTAATCTGATGTACAATAAGGGACGTCAGCAAGCTATTACCAGCGAATTGCTTGACATTATTGGTGGTTCAATGAACTAATGTATAAAAGCAGGAATATCGAATTGAAGGTGATTTCATGGTTGAAATCAGGCTGCAATTCATATTCCTGCTTTTATTGTGTATCTCTTTTTCCGTCAAAAGATGTGTTAGAGTAGGGGGGGCAAGGTTCTAGACTTTAAAATCCTGAAACATACGGGTGCTCAAATACTTCTCTGCACGATCGGGAAATACGACAACGATATTGCCGCGGTCAATCCTCTCAGCAGTACGCATGGCAGCCAGCATGGCTGCGCCGCTACTCATTCCTGCAAATATTCCTTCACTGATAATAATGCGGCGTGCTGTGGCTATCGCTTCTTCACTTTCAATCATTTCCTGAATATCAATCTTTGAAGGGTCATAAATGGCAGGAACAATTGCTTCTTCCATGTTCTTCAGCCCTTGGATATAGTGTCCCTTTACCGGATGGGCGCACACAGTCTGGATATCTGGTTTCATCATTTTCAGGAAGCGGGAGAGTCCCATGATGGTACCTGAAGTTCCCAATGCGCATACCAGATAATCGATTTGTCCGTTCATCTGTTGCCAGATCTCTAAGGCAGTGCTTTCATAATGTGCCTGATAGTTGCATGCATTGGAGAATTGGTCAGGCATAAAATATTTATCCGGTTGTTCCTGTACCAATCGTCGTGCCATGCGGATGGCTCCATCGGTGCCTTCTTCAGCCGGTGTAAGGCGGACTGTGGCACCATAAGCACGAATAATCTGTCTCCGTTCGACAGAAACAGCACTACTCATGACTATTTCTACGGGATATCCTTTTATGACACCTATGATAGCCAAGCCGATACCGGTGTTGCCCGAAGTCGGTTCAATAATTGTTTTCCCTGGAGTGAGCAGTCCATTGCGTTCTGCATCTTCAATCATTTTCAGAGCAATCCGGTCCTTGATACTCCCTGTAGGATTAAATCCTTCCAACTTAGCAAATATCGAGACATTTGGATTGGGTGAAAGCCTATTGATGCGTACCATCGGAGTTTGTCCGATAGTTTCCAGAATGTTGTTGTAATACATCTCGTCAGTTCGTTGTAAAATTTGTATTTAGCATACATTTATAGTCTCATAAATGCATGATTCTTTTTCTCTCTTTTGAATGTTTACAGTCAATTGTCCACCACGATAGTTCCCAATTGCTTTCCCGTTTCTTTAGATACATAATGGTAACGGAAGGAAACATTGTGCTCTACAAAATAGCGCATATCAGGAGTATTGGCTATTTGTTCCGCCATTCGGCGACAACCTTCCGGACTATCATCCACACCACTTCTCAACACACTGTCAGGGGCCCCGTGTAAAGAATAGTAATAGTGGATTGCATTTTCATGTACCCAATAGGCTACACTGTCCAACTGCGTATATGCATCAATGGTTTTGGGACAGCCTCGGTTGACCTCATCTACAGAACGTGCGCAACGCTCTTGCGGGCTTTCCTTGCATGCTGCAAACATAAATGTCAGGCAGCCTAGCATGAAGAATGGTAATATTTTCATAATTATTTTCTATGATATGTATAAGGAATGGCTAAGATACAGTGTTTTTTGATATGTACATCCACAAAAATGAGTAATTTTGCAACTGTAAAATCATTTGGTTGCAATGACTGATGCAGGATTATTTCCTTTGTCTTGAGGTCATCTGCTTTATTTTTGTTTACACTATGGTATTTGATAAGGAAGCACGCATAGAACGTGCAAAAAGCTTATTTCTGTCAGGATTCAATTGTTCGCAATCGGTAGTTGGTGCATTTGCAGATATCTATGGTTTTACCCAGGAACAAGCCATGCGTATGTCTGCCTCCTTTGGTGGAGGAATAGGGCGTATGCGACTGACGTGTGGAGCAGCATGTGGAATGTTTATGCTTGCCGGACTGGAGACTGGAGCTACGGACCCTCATGACCGGGAAGGTAAAGGAGCAAACTATGCCTTGGTCCAACAATTGGCTGCGGAGTTTAAGTCACGCACCGGTTCCATCTGCTGTGCTGAGATGCTTCGCTTGCGTAAGGATACTCCTATCGTATCAACTCCAGAAGAACGCACTCCGGAATATTATGCCAAGCGTCCTTGTGTGCGGATGGTAGAATTGGCAGCTCGTTTATGGGCAGAATGTTACGAAAACATGAAAAAACAGGATAGATAATAGGGTATAGGTTGTTTTTGTTATTCTAATATTAGGTTATTAGTATTGAAATATCTAATTTTGAGGCGATTTTAGAGAAAAGGCAATTAATGAGAAGCCTAAGGAGCTTCTTTATGTATAACTAAAAGGTATAATTATGTTGAAAGAAAAAGCTGGAAACGTGGCTGGTATCATTTGGAATGCCCTTAATGGGACAGAAGGTCTTACACAAAAGCAAATCAAGAAAGCTGCAACTTCAAAATTGTTGGATAAAGATTTTTTTCTTGGCTTAGGCTGGTTACTAAGAGAGGATAAAGTGGTAGTGACAGAGAAAGACGGAGAACTCTTTGTTCAACTGACTGATAACGATTGATTCTGTAGAGCTTATTCTCTGCATGGTTATTAAAAGGAGTGTGCATGTGCACTTCCTTTCAAACTTTCTATCCAGATGTTTTAAACGGGAAGGAGACGACAGCTTTCTTCCCGTTTGATGTATCAGGATGTTTCATAATAGGATAGAAGCAATAAAAAAGGAGCTATCTACCATGATAACTCCTCAAATTCCTTTTGTCGGGGTAGCGGGATTCGAACCCACGACCCCCTGCTCCCAAAGCAGGTGCGCTAACCGGACTGCGCTACACCCCGAACTGTCGAAACACTTTATTGTCAAAAAGCGTCTGCAAAGGTAGGTGTTTTTTTGTAATATACAAACTTTGGTATGCTTTTTCTTAAGAACGTTCTGTAAATGTCTTAAAATGATTCTTGCAATACTGGACGAGATACCGTCTGTAAAGTGACTCAATACTTTCCCCAAAGAAACTTTATGGTTGCAGGAAAACACTTTCATGGTTGCAGGAAAACGTATCTGGCTTTCATCACATGTTTTATGGGATTTGCTGAATATCTTCATTTCAAATTATAATGAGTATTATGTTTAATATAAAGGCGGAAATAGATTTTTTCCCAGTATAAGCGCATCTCCTATTGCTCTCTCTAAAAACAAAACCGTATTTGGGTATTATCCCCAAATACGGTTAAATCAAGCTAGAACAATTCAATTGCCAATTGTTCTTCTCATTTTTCTTCTTGATAGTTGATATTCAATTCATCCAGAATTTTTAATGCCTTATCTAATACAGTCGTGTCATCCAATTGGACAATGCCTCCATTAGGTCCTGGTTCAATATGAAGTCCTACACTCTTACCATCTTTGAAGTTTTGTCCTCCAAAGAAATTGCGGACTGTATCGACAGACAAATTCAGTTCATCGGCAATTCTATGCATGCTTCCATCGGGTAATGAATCTTTGATTCTACGAAGTTCATTAAATGTAATTGTCCTTTCCATGATATTACAAGTTTAAAGAATAAATACTTGAGTGAATGAATTACGGAATAAAAATAGCAAAAGATTTATTGACATGCAAAGAAATGTGACAATATTATGTCTACCGGATGAAAAATCAGAAACCGGAAAGTTTCCACAATACGCCTATCAGTTGAACAAATCCTGTTAAAATCAGTATATTACCCAAGAAAAATATATCAGATATTGCATATCCACTACGGGTGTAACGCTCCGTAATCCACGTAGCCTTTTGTGAGGATAATTTATAATCGAGCAGGATAAACAGAAAATAAACAATTACGGCCAATATGCCACCATAAAGAATATCAAAAATAATTATAACCTTCAACAAAGGGAGCATGAAATAGAGCAGTATGCCTTCTAATAAGGTAATAAGCAACAAAGAACGACTGCGAAAAAGGCACAACGAAAATACCAATATTGCAGCACTCATGCCTACAGCCTTTGAATATTCAGAACTTTCAACTCCAATGATATATTCTTTTGCAAGGTCTGATGTATAATAGACAAGTAACAACAGCAATCCTATCGTGCTTAAGATAGAAATTCCCCTTTTTAATGAATTGTTTCGGAGTAGTATTATGAACCATGACAGCAATAAAGGGATATACAAGTAGATGCAGGAAAGGAGTTCAATCAGCTCCTTTCCTATCCATCCACTTATATGTCCTAAAATAATCACTGCGTTATAAAGATTCAAATGATTTCCATAACTTCACGTGGTATCCATCCTATGCTGCCATCTTCCAGCTGAATTTCACACCACTCCTTCATTGTCGAGTCCTTGATGAGCACTTTATGTCCTTCATGGAGGATAAACAAATCGGTACCACCTGTATCCGGGGTGCTTTTTGCCGTCACGCTAGGACTCATAATGATAGCGGACTGTCTGTTGACCAACAGATCCTTTTGTTGGAACGCACACACATTTGCAGCAATTATTATTACTATGCAGACCGCAGTTCCTATAAATCCAACCTTCCGCCATACTAAATTCTTCCCAAATATATATATGCCCAAGCATATAAGTGCCAGAATGAACGTAATAACACCCACTCTAGCCCAGCCGTCTGTTCCCAAGCAGTTGCGCAGGGAAGTAAACCAGCTCGTCAAAAAGAATGTATTAACAGTATCAACTTTGTCTATCGTATTATTCCGCGCCATCTCCAAGTTAAAACGTATGTCGCTGTCTCCCGGATTGAGCAAGTGGGCACGTTCATAGTTTAGCACAGCATGTGCTATGTCCTTATGTTTATAATAGCTGTTGCCCAAGTTATAATAGATATCTGCCGATTCGCCTTGTTGTGCTAAAAGCTGCTCATAAAGCCCGATTGCCGAAATATAGTCTTGTTTTGCATAAGCGCTGTCAGCCAGTGCTTTTGTCACATTCTGATCAAATGCAGATTTCTCAGCTGGAGCAGATGCCTCTATTTGAGTCGAGTCTGTCTGTGCCTTTTCAGATGACTGTTCTTGTGCCTGTAAAGAAATCACAGGCAGACAAAGAAGAATAGCCATATAAATAATATTTCTCATATATAGGTTCTATCGATTTAATGTTTGAAACTGTCTTCTATTTTACTAATGATAGTTACTGCAGAGGAATATACTTTATCCATCGCTTCACTCTCATCTCCCGGAGCGTAACGAGCAAATTCACAGTCGTTCAGTGTATCCATAAATTCCTTAATCAGTTCATCTGATACCGCTGCCCGTTTTAGTTCTGAATCGATATTATCTTTCGACAACTCTGATACTGGGATATTAAGCTTATCGCTAATGTAGCCCCATAGCGCTTTCAGTACCTCATCATAAAACTCGTTTTTCTTGCCTTGGTTCATTAGAGAACCAGCCAGTTTCATCCGTTTCACAGCCATCTTATTGGCCTTCTTCGTACGGATCTTTGCTGTGTTTGCATTTTCCAATGCTTGTTTCCGCCCCATAATAATGAGAGCAATAAACAATGCCAATGGAATAATGTACCAAAGGTAATAAGCCATAGAGCCAAAGAAAAAGTCACCTCGCTGTTTGAATGTCGTGTCACCCAGCTTAATATAAAGAATGTCTTTTCCCAAGCGCTTGATGTCTTCTTTATTTGTAAAATCCGCAAGTACCTGACTGGCATCTCCCTTACCCTTCTCAACATTGAGTTCATAGGCTTCTGTCGTCAAGGTCTTGTAACTGTTGGTTTTCAAATCAAAATAAGAGAATTCAACAGCCGGTATAGTATATTTTCCCGGATGACGAGGTATAGCAAGGTACTCAAACACCTTATTTCCACTCAAGCCTGATTGGGTCAATGAAAATTTGTTATCTATCTTCGGATCATAAATCTCAAAGTCTGAAGGGAATTTGACTTCCGGAGTATCGATGAGTTTCATATTTCCTGTACCAGACAGGACTATCTTTACTGTCACAGCATCTCCAGTCTTTACATTCTTGGAATTGATGGATGATGTGAGTGAAAAATTGCCGACCGCTCCACCAAATGATGCCGGTTTATTGTCAGGCAAAGGAAGCACTTCAATGCTGACTTTCGGAGTGACAACTGGTTTGCGAACAGAAACATACGCTGAACTACCATTAAAGAAGGCATCAAAGGGATCGATGTTTCGATTAGGTTGTTCGATAACACCTGTGTAAGTTATAGATGGAACCTCTAACTTTCCTGTCTGTTGCGGAAAGAGAACATATTGACTCCATACAATGGTTTTGTAATTACGCCCCCGATAGTGCTCAAGCGAGAATGTTTTGTTTCGTGGCAATGGAACCTCTTGGGTATGAAAACCCTTCAAGTCCGGCATTTTCCCTCCTTGAAGCTCTGTCAGATTAAGAGTCGTATAAATCTTATAAGTCAATAAAACGGCTTCCTGTTCATGTACCTTTGATTTGCTAACCGTAGCCGTCATAAACAGGTCGTTGTTGGATATATTTTGAGAAACTGACGTCCCCCGTTGAGAATTGGAGTTCCCTCTTCCATTCCCTCCAATTCCATTACTTTGATCCGGAGGTAATACTTTAACTGTGACAGAATTGGATTTATACTCCTTCCCGTCTACTTTGATTGATGCACCAGGGATGTTAAAAGTCCCTTCCTTTGTAGCAGCCAATACATAAGTGTAGGTAATAGAGCTTGAAGAAGACATATTACCATTAATGATTTGTGCGCTAGTTTGTTGTGAGCGGCTAGGTCCCATCAGTACATCGAAGTTAGTGATAGAAGGTGCTCTGAATTCCTTCACGTTCATCGTATTTACAGTAAACGTGAGTCGGAACTGTTCACCATTCACCACTACATCCGGCGCATGGGTCGTGAACTCTACATTATCAGCCCACGTCGTACCGATGCTCACCATCCATAGCATTACAAGGAAGACTATTTTTTTCATTTCGCTATTACTTAATTATATAATTACCAATCTTTATCATATTTCTTACCTCGCATTTGAAGGTTCTTCTTTACCTTTTCCTGCACATTCTTTTCATCCTGCATGACTGCATTCAACAGTTGTTCAGCATTCTCTTTTGACATTTGATCTTTGTTTTCTTGCTGCTGTTGATTCTTGTTTTCCTGCTGCTTCTGGTCCTGATTCTGTTTGTCTTGTTTCTGTTCTTGCTGTTTCTGCTTATCTTCCTTTTGGTCCTGACCATTTTTATCCTGTTGTTGGTCCTGCTTTTGGTTCTGCTGTTGATCTTTCAACATCTTTTGAGCCAAGGCCAGATTGTAGCGAGTCTCATTATCCGTCGGGTTATTACGTAACGATTGTTTATAGGCTTCGATACATTGAGGATACTGTTTACCAGACTGCAAAATGACACCGGCATTATGATAGATTTTTGCCAATTTGGTTTTATTGGTCTCAATCTTGGATGCTGTCTCATATTGCTTCATAGCCTCTTGCGCTTTCTGCTGCATGAGCAAAGCATTCCCCAAGTTATATAAAGCTTCTGTAGATTTTGGATTTGCATCCAATGCCTTTCGGTATTCCACTTCTGCCTTGACAAATAAGCTGTCATTGTACAGTTTGTTGCCACGACGGATGTGGTCGCGTTCGCTTTTCTGTGCCATCACACTAGTCGACGAGCAGATGACCAGCAGGAAGATTCCAATGTATTTTATATGTTTCATATCCTTAATATCCATATCTCTGTCAACGAAATAGTTTGATATTCTTAAATAGAGGATTCTTCTTATCAAGTACCACCACTTCAATGATGAGAAGTACTATAATAATCCATGCTAAAGCCGGGAACTGTTCATTATAGTTCGAATAGACTGTACTTTCCAAATCGCTCTTTGTCAGCTTATCTATTTCCTTTTGCAATAATGACTGTGCAGAACTGGAATTATCTACTCGAATATAAACCCCATTGCCTGCCTGCGCTACTTCCCGGCACATTTGTTCATTTAGCCGAGTTACGATAACATTTCCTTGGTTGTCTTTCCGATAGTCATTACTTCCTTCCAAAGGTATCGGTGAACCATCAGGAGAGCCTATACCCAGCACAAAGACTTTCATCCCTTTGGATGCAGCTTCTTTCGCAGCTTCTACAGCCCCACCTTCATGGTTCTCACCATCCGTTATGACAATAATGGCTCTTCCAACTTTCTCTTGGGGAGTAAAGCTCTTTATGGCTAGTCGTATCGCTTCGCCGATGTTGGTGCCTTGGCTGCTGATTAACGAAGGCGTTATTGATTCCAAAAACATCTTGGCCGAGATATAATCACTTGTGATAGGCAGTTGGGTGAAAGCATCTCCAGCGAAAACAATTAATCCTACCTTATCATCATTAAAATTACTTACCAGACGTGATATCAGGCTTTTTGCTTTTTCCAAGCGACTCGGGACAACATCTTCAGCCAGCATGGAGTTTGAAATATCAAGGGCAATAATCGTTTCAATGCCACTTCGCTTCACCTTTTCCAGTCTCGTGCCGAATTGGGGCCTAGCCAACATGACTATGGAAAGTCCTAAAGCAATCCACAGTACCCAGAACTTAAAGACCGGTCGATGCGCAGAAGCTTCGGGCATTAACATACTCAAAAGCTCCGGATCACCATATTTACGCAATCGTTTAGTACGGCGATAGTTTGAATAGAAATAGAATATAGCCACAAATGGCAATATTATCAATAAATACAGGACGTTAGGATCTGCAAATCGAAACATAATCAGTTCTCCTTTTAATCGATTTTAAGGTATTCGTTTTAAGATAGAATTGCGAAGAATGACCTCCAGCAAAATAGATACAACCAATATCCACGCAAACAGCTGATAGTCATCTTCCCGTTTACTAAACTCCTTGACATTCAATTTTGTCTTTTCCAACTTATCAATCTCTTGATATACTTCCTCTAATTTAGCATTACTACCAGCACGGAAATAATTTCCATTGGTTGTTCCTGCTATCTGCGTTAGAGTCTGTTCATCAATCTCAACAGGAACCTGCATATACTGCACGCCTGCATAAGTCGGTACAGGATAGGGAGCTGTTCCATTTGTTCCTACGCCAATCGTATAGATACGAATCCCGAAGCTCTTGGCTATTTCTGCTGCCGTCAGAGGTGAAATATCTCCGGCATTGTTGGTTCCATCAGTCAGAAGGATGATAACCTTAGACTTTGCTTTACTGTCTTTCAAACGAGATACGGCATTAGCTATTCCCATTCCTATTGCAGTTCCATCAGATATAAGTCCTCGTTGAGCAATATCGCACTTTATGTTTTGAAACAAATTTAATAAAACAGCATGATCTATAGTAAGTGGGCACTGTGTAAAGCTTTCGCCTGCAAATATCGTCAAGCCAATATTATCATTAGGACGTCCATTGATGAATTGCGACGCAACTTCTTTCGCAGCTTCCAACCGATTAGGTTTTAAGTCCTCGGCCAACATACTGGTTGAAACATCGACTGCCAACATAATATCAATACCTTCCACTTCAGTATTTTGCCAGTTATCAGTAGTTTGTGGACGTGCCAATATGATTACTAACATCGTAAATGAAAGTAAACGCAACAGGAACGGTGCATGTAGAAGATAAACTTTATAACTTTTCGGCGCAGAAGCATACATGTGGGTGTCTGACACTTGAAGTGTCGGCGACGTCTTCCCTTTAGACAGAATGTACCATAATATATAAGGTATAAGTAAGAGAAGCAGAAACAGATATTCTATATTCGCAAAAGTCATGTCCTTCTAAATTAAAAGCATAAATTATAAATATCACGAATCACCACTACCAGCATACCTACAATGGCAACAACCAATATGATAATGGAAGACAACAATGCAATCTTGGCATATCGAGAGCGTTTCTCTTCTACCGTAATCTCTGTAGGGATAGGCTTGGCATTCGGATCTTGCTCAATCTTAGTCTGATTAATAAAATCAATGGCATTGATCAGGTTCATATCATTCTCATTCATCAAGGGATGATGTTTGGCAAACTTGACGAGATCAGCTGTTTCAAATAGGCCTTTCAGTTCGTCGATAAGCTTCTGATCCTTTTCTTGAAGCAGACGATCAATTATTTCCGAAGAAGTCATCTCCAAGGCATTGAATCCAAATCTTTCCTTAATATAAGTACGGATAGTATCAGTCAGTTCTGTATAATAAGCTTTTGATTCTCCGCTTTGCCGCCAACTCTTATCAGCCTTAATTCGTTCAATTTCGTTCAAAGCCTGTTGATGTGGTGGCAATTTAGGTTCAACCTTGATGGTACGTAGGATAGGCTTATTATCCTTATAGCGTATAACCAGATAAACTACCAAGATAACAAGAGGTATGACAAAGAGGGACAGCCAAATAACTAAAGCCCAATCACTCCATACAAAAGGAGCTTCCATAATCCCTTTCGGTCCGAAGAACTGTTCCGGATGAGCTTCATCAATAGGTACAGGCAGCGTAAGTACTTTTAATACCAAACTCTTTGATTGATAAGGTTTTCCGTCAACAGCTACTACAAACGGAGGTATGTAGTAGAATGCTGAATCGAAAGAGGTTACCAGATATTCCTGCGTTACGAGTAAACGCTGTTTATTATTAAGGTATTGCGTATCCGGTTTAGCAATATCAAGCACCTCTATCCCATGTACTAAAGTATCCCGTATGACCGGTAAAACCATTTTCTGATGAGCATCAAGACTCACTTCGAGTCTAACTTTTGTCTGTTCACCAATAAGTATTTGCATCGAATCAATTGAAGCCTCTACGGTTACATTTTGTGCTTTAACCGATAAGGGCAAAAGCATAACCAAAATTCCCCAAAAGGCTTCTTTCAATCTCTTATGTAGAACTAGTCTATTCATGTCAGCTACGTTTTGCAAACAAGTTTAATAATGATTTCACGTAATCCTGATCCGTACGTATGGATACAGAGTCTACCTTACTTTTTGTAAATATCTCGTGCAAAGTTGTTTGCTTTGATATCCACCAATCATGGTGTGCTTTTCTTAAAGCTTTAGAAGAAGTGTCAATATACTGCATGTGTCCCGTCTCTGCATCCCGTACTTTCATCAAGCCCACATCGGGTAAGTCTTCAATTCGTCGATCGTAGACTTGTATGGCAACGACATCATGTTTACGATTTGCAACGACCAAGGCATTGCGAAAATCATCATTTGTGATGAAGTCACTTAATATAAAAGCTGTGCAGCGCTTCTTTATGACATTCGTCAGATACTCGACCCCCTCTTTCAAGTTAGTGCGTCTACTTTTCGGCTGAAAGTCGATAAGCTCACGGATGATATAGAGAATATGTTTACGCCCTTTTTTAGGTGGAATGAATTTCTCTATTCGATCTGAGAAAAAAATGACACCGATTTTATCGTTATTTTGAATAGCTGAGAATGCCAATGTTGCAGCAATCTCAGTTACCATATCACGTTTCATCTGTTTGATTGTTCCGAAATCCAAGCTTCCTGAGACATCCACTAACAACATCACAGTCAACTCTCGCTCTTCTTCAAATACCTTGATGTAGGGCTTGTGGAAACGGGCTGTCACATTCCAATCAATGTCTCGCACATCATCGCCATACTGATACTCACGAACTTCCGAAAAAGCCATACCTCTACCTTTGAACGCAGTGTGATATTGTCCGGCAAAAATATTGCTAGATAGCCCGCGAGTCTTTATCTCAATCTGGCGAACCCGCTTTAAAAGTTCGTTTGTCTCCATTATTTTTAAGTATCTGATTAGGGTACCTCAACTCGGTTCAATATCTTGCTGATGATTTCTTCAGATGTAACGTTTCCCGCTTCAGCTTCATAAGTTAAGCCTATACGATGCCTCAATACATCATGGGCAACCGCACGTACATCTTCCGGAATCACATAACCTCTGCGTTTGATAAATGCATAAGCACGTGCTGACAATGCCAAGTTGATAGATGCACGCGGCGAGCCTCCAAACGCAATCATATCCTTCAATTCCTTCAAATCGTATTTATCCGGATAACGGGTTGCAAAAACGATATCGGCAATATATTGCTCGATCTTTTCATCCATATAAACTTGACGTACAATGTTGCGTGCTTCCAAAATGTCTTCGCTGCGTAAGATAGGGCGTACCGTAATCTTTTCCCCTGAAATGTTTTGGCGGATAATCTTCTTTTCCTCTTCCAATTTAGGATAATCGATCACAACCTTCAGCATGAAACGGTCGACTTGTGCTTCCGGAAGAGGATAAGTACCTTCTTGTTCTATGGGGTTTTGTGTGGCAAGTACCAGGAAGGGTTCTGGCAATTGAAAAGTCTCTTTACCTAAAGTAACCTGACGTTCCTGCATCGCCTCCAACAGAGCACTTTGGACTTTTGCCGGTGCACGGTTGATTTCATCAGCTAAGACAAAGTTCGCAAATACCGGTCCCTTATTAACAAGGAAACGCTCTTCTTTTTGACTGTATATCATGGTACCTACCACATCGGCAGGCAACAAGTCCGGAGTAAACTGTATACGGCTATATTTTGCATCAATCAAAGATGCCAATGTTTTAATAGCCAAAGTTTTTGCTAATCCAGGAACGCCTTCCAACAAAATATGTCCGTCAGATAACAAGCCAATTAACAGTGATTCTACCAAGTGCTTTTGCCCAACAATCACCTGATCCATTCCTGTCACCAAATTTGTAACAAAGGCACTTTGTTTTTCGATTCGCTCATTTAATTCACGAATATCAATTGCTTCAGCCATAATTCTTTTTTGTTTTAGTGTTCTATTAGTCTTAAGTTTTCAATTCCTGTCAAGAGCCTGTTGCTCTTGTTAGGGTTGTCCAAAAGTATAGCTTATAATTAACAGGGACAACTAATTTTTACTAAAAAAGTTTCTCAAATACTAGATTTTAAAAGTATTTGCAATCCAACCATATAAACGTAAGAAAGTCTTAAAACCCTATCTAATGCTTTTACCAACCCGGACCTCGCATAAGAGGGTGCAATCCGAGACCGGATTGTACCCCAATTATTGCATTCTTTTTGATTAATTAGCTAGTTATCTTTGTTCATTTTTTAAAGAGGTCACTCTACGACTGTTCCATAGAGATCAAAATCATCAGCTGAGGTTATTTTAACCTGGTAAAAGTCACCTATTCGGAGCTCTTTGTTCTCAAGAGCTATGAGAACTTCCGGATCCACCTCAGGGGAATCATATTCTGTTCGTCCGACAAAATAATCTCCCTCGATACGATCTATAATAACTTTAAATATTTGACCGATTTTTGCAGCTCCTAATTCAGCTGATATATCCTCTTGTATAGCCATGAGTTCATCCAAACGTTGACGCTTGACATTCTCAGGCACATCATCCTCATAATGTTCTCCTGCATACGTCCCCTCTTCCTCTGAATAGGCAAATGCTCCCATTCGGTCAAACCGAACATCACGGACAAATCTTTTCAATTCCTCAAAATCATCTTCAGTTTCTCCAGGAAATCCAACCATTAAAGTCGTACGTAAATGAATCCCTGGGACTTCCCGGCGAAACCGTTCAATGAGTTGATAAGTCTCTTCCTTATTAACATGTCGGCGCATACGAGCTAAAACAGGCGTACTAATATGTTGTAAGGCAATGTCCATGTACTTACAAACATTTTTGTGCTCACGCATCACACGAAATAGGTCGTCGGGGAAATGAGAAGGATAGGCATAATGTAAACGTATCCATTCGACCCCATCAACTTCGGCCATGCGTTCAACCAGCTCTGCTATTTTTTGTTCTTTGTATAAGTCTACACCATAGTATGTCAGTTCCTGAGCAATCACTTGAAATTCTTTAACGCCCTGTGATACCAACCATTTAACTTCTTCTATGATATCTTCTATTGGGCGTGATACATGATGACCAGTAATAATTGGGATGGCACAATAAGCGCATTGCCTATCACAGCCTTCTGATATTTTCAGGTAAGCATAATGACCGGGTGTAGTTAAGGT
The DNA here is from genome assembly GCF_023337025.1 of Mediterranea sp. ET5. Lineage (NCBI taxonomy): Bacteria > Pseudomonadati > Bacteroidota > Bacteroidia > Bacteroidales > Bacteroidaceae > Mediterranea > Mediterranea sp. ET5. The sequence continues at coordinate 122,229 of NZ_JAMBLN010000011.1, forward strand.
ACGTTCCTGCTGAAGTTCTGGATGATACGCCTTACCTAGATCTTGCAGTAATTCTGTCCAATTAAATTTACCATAAAACTTGTCGACTTGAGGTATTTCTACTTGTAGCTCCTTCAAATACCGTTCCGAAAGACATCCCATCACATAGAGATGACGCAATCGGCCCTCTTCCTTCGCTTCACAAAACTCCAAAATCGTATTGATGGATTCTTCTTTAGCATCCCCTATAAAACCGCAAGTATTTATTACGGCGATTTCACCAGTCGGATGCTCCGAATCATGAGTAACCTTATAACCGTTGGCACGCAACTGCCGCAATAACTTTTCTGAATCTACAAGATTCTTTGAACACCCGAGGGTGATGATATCTATCGTATTTCTTCTCATTTATTACTTCCAAATAGCGAATCAACAAACTCCATTCGATTAAATAACTGTAAGTCTTCCATTCCTTCTCCTAAACCTATATATTTCACAGGTATCTTGAATTGGTCTGATATACCTATAACGACACCTCCTTTGGCTGTACCGTCCAATTTAGTAATGGCCATAGCAGTTACTTCTGTTGCTAACGTGAACTGTTTTGCTTGTTCAAAGGCATTTTGACCAGTAGAACCATCCAGCACCAATAAGACTTCAGCCGGAGCATCAGGAATGACTTTTTTCATTACATTCTTAATCTTCGTCAACTCGTTCATCAAGCCAACTTTATTGTGCAATCGTCCGGCTGTATCAATAATTACAACATCTGCATTATTTGCTACAGCAGAACTTAAGGTATCAAATGCGACAGAAGCCGGATCGGCCCCCATTTTCTGCTTGATAACAGGTACACCGACGCGATCTCCCCAAATAACCAATTGCTCTACAGCAGCGGCACGGAAAGTATCCGCTGCACCTAGATACACAGATTTCCCAGCTTTCTTGAACTGATAAGCCAATTTGCCAATAGTGGTTGTCTTACCGACGCCATTGACACCTACTACCATAATAACATACGGCTTTTTATCGATTGGAATATCAAAATTCACAGCATCAACAGCATTATTCTCGGTCAATAACGCTGCGATTTCTTCTTTCAATATCTTATTGAGCTCTTCCGTGGTTACATATTTGTCACGTGCTACACGCTCCTCAATACGCTTGATAATCTTTAAGGTTGTTTCAACACCAACGTCAGAAGTTACCAACACCTCTTCCAGATTGTCTAACACTTCATCGTCGACCTTTGATTTGCCAGCCACAGCGCGCGCGATTTTCGAGAATACGCTTTCCTTTGTCTTCTCCAGACCTTTATCTAAGGTTTCTTTCTTTTCTTTAGAGAAAAAACTGAATAATCCCATACAAATGTTTTTAAGTGATACTTGCCACAAAGATAAACATTTTCAGCAAATGATACAATGAAGCAAAAACCATAATAAAAAGTGGGCGATTGGACATTGTACATCGGATAGTTCTCCATAAAACAACACTTGCCTGTAGGCCGGAGTGCCTTACACTCTGCCTGCAAGCAAGTGCCAATATTTTATCAGATGGAGAACTGTAATTTATGTTCTAAGATCCCTTTTCCCTTTCAATATTTAATATTCAATGTCTGTAAAATCTGTCGCATCTTCTCATAGGTCGTAATACGTGTAGGTACCAATGGCAGACGTAACCGATTTTCAATAAATCCCATAGCGTTCAACATGGCTTTTACACCTGCCGGATTCCCATCCACAAATAACAAATTAAACAGTTCTGTAAATCTATGATGAATAGTCAAAGCATTGGCATAATCCCCTTGTAATGCCAGACGCGTCATTCTACTGAACTCACGAGGAAACGCATTTCCGATAACGGAAATAACCCCTACTGCACCTAAAGTTATCAAAGGAAAAGTTATACCATCATCTCCGGATATAACATCAAAGTTATCAGGCTTATTCTTGATGATATCATCCATTTGCGTAATGTTCCCTGAAGCTTCTTTAATAGCAATCACATTCGGAAAATCACGGGCTATGCGTAAGGTCGTTTCTGCAGTCATATTTACTCCTGTACGACCTGGAACGTTGTAAAGAACGATGGGCAAATCTGTTGCAGTAGCTATTGCTTTATAGTGCTGATAAATACCTTCTTGAGACGGCTTATTATAATAAGGAACAACAGACAATATTGCATCAACACCCGTAAAGTCATCCTGCTTCAAGGAATCAATAATAGCTTGCGTATTATTTCCTCCACAACCGAGCAATATAGGCACACGCCCATTAACACGTTCTATGACAAGACGCTTGATTTCATTTTTCTCTTCTGTCGTTAAAGTGGGGGTCTCAGCCGTCGTTCCTAAAACACAAAGGAAATCAGCTCCATTTTGCAGGAGGTAATCTACCAAACGAATTAAGGCGGCATAATCCACACTCCCATCCTCTTTGAATGGAGTTATCAATGCAACCCCCATCCCTCTAAATTGCCGATGTATCATAGATATATTATAAATCCGTATTTAATTGACCGCAAAAATACTAAAAACGCTAAAATACTTACTCTATGAGCTTCAAAAAATCATCTTCATTGACAATTTTTATACCCAGCTTCTTTGCTTTTTCCAATTTGCTAGGCCCCATATTATCTCCGGCCAGTATAAAAGAAGTCTTCGAAGAAATACTACCTACGTTTTTGCCTCCATGTTGTTCAATCAGCGCTTTATATTCATCACGCGAATGATGAATAAATACACCGCTAATGACAATGGACATGCCTTTTAGTTTCTCGGTCTGTCCTTGCAGTGTTTGTTCGGACAAGCTCATCTGCACTCCGGCTCTTTTTAATCGTTCGATAAGTAAGCGGTTATTTTCATTGGAGAAATAAAGAATTACACTTCTAGCAATCTTTTCTCCAATTTCATCAACATGAATAAGTGTATCCAATGTGGCATGAGACAATTCCTCGATGTTTTTGAATACACGTGCCAGTTTTTTTGCAACCGTTTCTCCAACAAAGCGTATGCCTAATGCAAAAAGCACTCGTTCAAAAGGAACATTACGTGAATCCTCTATACCCTTGATAATGTTGTCAGCAGATTTTTTTCCCATACGTTCCATACGGCAAATAGCATCAGCTTGCAGATCATAAAGGTCGGCTATGTCCCTAATTAATCCATGTTGATAGAATTGGTCGACTGTTTCTGGACCTAAACTGTCTATATTCATTGCCCGACGGCTGATAAAATGTTCAATACGGCCTTTAATTTGAGGAGGACAAGCAATATCATTCGGGCAATAATAGGCAGCTTCTCCTTCATAACGAATCAAAGGAGTCCCACATTCCGGACATGTAGTAATAAACTGCACTTTTGTACTATCTGATTGCCTGGAGGCTATATCTACACCCGTAATTTTAGGGATTATCTCTCCTCCTTTTTCCACATAAACCATATCACCGATGTGCAAATCCAGATTTGCAATAATATCTGCATTATGCAGGGATGCCCTTCTCACCACGGTGCCTGATAACTGTACAGGCTCCAAGTTGGCAACTGGCGTAATGGCTCCCGTACGGCCTACCTGAAAACTGACGGAATCCAAACGGGTTATCGCACGTTCCGCCTGGAATTTATAGGCAATGGCCCAACGAGGGGATTTTGCGGTGTATCCCAAATTACGTTGTTGGTGCAATGAATTTACTTTCAAAACAATACCATCTGTCGCTACGGGGAGATTCTTTCGTTCTGTATCCCAATATTTGATAAATGAAAAGATTTCTTCCAGCGTATGACATTTACGTGCGACATGGGAGATTTTGAATCCCCAACGTTCTGCCATCTGTAAATTCTCAAAATGTCCATCACTTGGCAAATTCTCGCCCAACATATAATATAGGTAGGCATCTAGCTTACGCGATGCGACTACAGCAGAGTTTTGCGATTTTAGCGTCCCAGAAGCTGCATTACGAGGATTGGCAAATAATGGTTCTTCCCTCAACTCTCGTTCTCGATTTAAGCTGTCAAAAACCTCCCAAGGCATTAAAATCTCACCACGCATCTCAAACGATTGCGGATAACCTTCACCTTTAAGTATTAAAGGAATAGAGTGTATCGTCTTGACATTGTCCGTTACATCGTCTCCCTTTTCACCGTCTCCACGAGTTACAGCTTGCACAAGTCTGCCATTTTCATAAAGCAATGATATCGAAGTTCCATCATATTTCATTTCGCAACAAATCTCAAAATCTTCTCCTTCCAACCCTTTACGCACACGTTCATAGAAGTCTGTGACTTCCGCTTCCGAATAAGTATTTGCCAAGGATAGCATAGGGTACTTGTGATAAACTTGCTGGAAATCTTTATTCAAATCACTCCCAACACGCATGGTTGGCGAATTTGGGTCAGCTATTTCCGGATGTTTTGCCTCCAGATCCTGAAGCTCACGCATTAAGGAATCAAACTCTTGGTCGGTTATTACGGGAGCATTCAAAATATAATAGTTGTAATTATGTTCGTGCAATTCGTTTCGTAGTTGCAATATGCGTTCTTGTTCTGTCATAAAATTAGCAAATTGAATTTTAATGTTAGGTGAGCAAAGTTACAACAAAAAAGCCAACAGACTATGAGCTGATAAGAAAGATAGATGAATTTCCAATGAAGAAAATTCCCATTGACCGATATCTTTTTCGTATTTTTGCACGAAAAAGATTTTAATTGCGATAATGAGAATAGATATAATCACCGTTTTACCGGAAATGATAGAGGGCTTCTTTAATTGTTCGATTATGGCGAGAGCCCAAAAAAAAGGATTGGCCGAGTTCCATCTTCACAACTTGCGAGATTATACACTTGACAAACACCGTAGGGTTGATGATTACCCGTATGGGGGATGTGCCGGTATGGTTATGCAAATTGAACCTATTGATCGTTGTATCTCAGCGTTAAAAAGTGAGCGAAACTATGATGAAGTGATTTTCACAACACCTGATGGTGAGCAATTTGACCAAAAAATGGCAAACGCATTATCGCTAACTGAGAACCTGATTATATTATGCGGACATTTTAAAGGTATTGATTATCGCATCCGTGAACATCTTATAACCAAAGAAATCAGTATTGGAGATTATGTTTTGACAGGAGGAGAACTGGCTGCTGCCGTGATGGCTGATGCTATTGTACGTATCATTCCGGGAGTAATCTCCGACGAGCAATCTGCTTTATCAGATTCTTTCCAAGACAACCTGCTGGCTCCGCCTGTTTATACCCGCCCGGCAGAATACAAGGGCTGGCGTGTTCCTGATGTATTGTTATCGGGTCATGAACGTAATATCCGTGATTGGGAATTGCAACAGTCTATTGAAAGAACTCGTCTTCTACGACCCGATTTGCTTAAATAATATCTATTCACTCTATTATATAGTACAGATAAATTGCATGAGAGCATATTCAAGAATATATTTGATCATAAAATACAATAAGGTATAAAAAAGTCCCCCAACAACAGCTAGAGGACTCTTCATAAAATTTAGATGATTAACATTCCAAAGCTCCAATAATGTCAGTGACTGATTCAAAATGATGGCGATCCAAATAGTCATTAATACCATCAATCACTTTCAAAGAAACCGTTGGGTCTATAAAATTAGCTGTTCCTATTTGTACGGCGGTAGCACCGGCTAACAGAAATTCAATAGCGTCACGCGCATTCATGATGCCTCCTAATCCAATTATTGGAATCTTAACTGCCTTACTAACTTGCCAGACCATTCGGAGTGCTATTGGTTTAACCGCTGCACCACTCAAACCACCGGTAATAGTTGATAGTATAGGGCGACGCCGTTCTGCATCAATAGCCATGCCCAAGACAGTATTTATGAGCGAAACACTATCAGCTCCACCGTCTTCTACAGCGCGTGCAATCTCTGTAATATCAGTCACATTGGGGGATAATTTTACAATTAGAGTCTTATTATAGACTTTTCGTACAGCTTTTACTACTTCGTTAGCTCCTTTAGCAGTCACTCCGAAGGCCATGCCTCCTTGCTTTACATTAGGGCAAGATATATTTAATTCAATGGCAGGAATACCGGATAATTCATTGATAATTTCGGCTGTCTTCATATAACTCTCTATATCGGACCCCGATACATTCACAATCATATTAGTTTGTATATCTTTTATCTTGGGATAAATATGATTTACAAAATAATCTACACCTTTGTTTTGAAGACCTACGGCATTCAACATTCCAGAAGGGGTTTCTGCCATGCGGGGATAGGGATTCCCTTCTCGATGATTAAGGGTAGTTCCTTTAACAATGATTCCTCCCAATTGTTCCAAACTAAGAAAGTCTGCGAACTCAATACCATAACCAAAAGTACCCGATGCCGTCATTACCGGGTTGTTCATATTAAGATGATTTATTTTTACATTTAAATTTGCCATAACAATCGTTTTATATTAAACACAGGACCTTCCTTACATACGCAGACATTGCCTTCATCCTTGAGATTCTCAACACAGCATAGACAAGCGCCTACTCCACAAGCCATATGGTTTTCGAGGGATACTTCGCATTCTATTCCATTTGCTTTGGCAAACTTGGCAACAGAAACCATCATCGGTTTGGGACCACAGGTATAAATCATATCAAAACGTTCATTTTGGAGTATCGAATGTTGGGTCACGTAGCCCTTTTCACCCTGGCTTCCATCTTCGGTTGTTGTATATACCTTACCGTATTTTTCGAATTCTTCCAATTGCAATAAATCTTTGCTGGAACGTGCTCCCAAAAGGAATGTTGGCTCAAAACCTCTTGATTTGAGTTGCTCTCCCAAATAAAGCATGGGAGCAGTTCCAACTCCCCCACCGATTAACAGAGTCTTCAAATGTATATTTTCTGGGATTGTGAATCCCTTTCCAAGAGGATAGACTACATTTATCAGATCTCCTTTTTTCGCTTGTGCGAGATGCTTGGTTCCTTCGCCCACGAGTTGAATCAGAAACCAAATCTCATTCTGCTTTTTGTCAATAAAATTCACGGATATGGGGCGTCGCAGAAAAGTAGCGGGAGAATTGTCTACGCGAATTTCTGCAAACTGTCCGGGGCACATCTCCGGTAAAGAACCTGTAGGAGTCAGTTTCAATAAAACATAGTTAGCATGTAGGCGGATATTTTCCGTAACCGATAAATCTTGAATGTATTTCTTCATCATAGAAAAAACTGTATTATATACTCTGTGGGCAAAGATACGTATTTTGCTTCATACCGTAAATATGCATTTATAACGAATGAAGGGTAATAAATCTCTATTTAGAAGGAGTCAAAGTTTCATAGGTACCATCATCATAAAAAATACGAACTTCTACAATCTTTCGAGGAGGTCGTTCTATATAGCGAACACTTTCCATCGAAGGGATATTTTCAGGCTTTCCGGGCGTATTTTCTATTTCATTTATATCATCTGCAGGGAAAAGTTCATTCATAACAGGCGCAATGATTTGCCCCTCTCCATTTTCTGGACTGTTTATCAAGTTACTTTCATGTACAGTTCCTTTTTCGCCTTTTCCATAGAGTAGCCATTCCAAATGGATTCCAGGATAAGCTTGATTAATCTTCATAATAACATCTAGACTAGGATTATTTCTTCCTGTCAGAATGTGTGATAAAGAAGCTTGCTTCACTCCAATAATCTTGGCAAACTGAGAAGAAGTAACTTTAGCTTCTCTCATAATTTCTTCTATCCGCTCTTTCATTTTGCAAATTCTCTAAGATGTTACAAATGTAAATAGGTGAGATTAAATATCCAAATTTGTCTATAACAAAAATAAAATATATTTGTATAGACTAATGATTGCATTTGTATTACGTACTTA